>CAZVFM010000280.1:0-3495 GCA_964626095.1 uncultured Roseivirgaceae bacterium
TCAGTAACTTTTATGGCAGAATATCCCCAAAACTTTAAGCATTAAGTAACTTTTTGGGCTTTTTACCTTAATCTGAAAATAACCGATTCATTTAAACCACTGGATCGGTTCTTTAAAAGTCTTCTGTATACGTAAGCTCGCAACCGGATTAGTTATTGTTGTGGTCTAATTCCGAATATTAACAGATAGCCTATCATCCAAAACTCTCCGACCGTTGCAGGTATTGTTAACATATCAACACCTGGAAAGTTGATACCAGCATAATTCAAAAAGGCACTCGCTATATAACCTGCACCACCGATTATCAATACCCTACCCAACCAGACTGGCATCCGCTGTGATTGTACCACGATATACCCCATCGGAATAAGCCAAAGACCAAAGAAAAGGCTGCCCACACCCCAGGCGTTTTTAATAATTTCAACGAAAATCTGAATCATGATCAGCTGTTCGCCCGGCATCATACCAGTGTTCGCAACATTGATGGCCCCGGCCATCGCTATCGCGCTTATCATGATCGCACATGCGTTCATCATACCCCAGGCGGCCAAGGCCCATGATGCAAAATGATTGATGTCTTTAAACAGCTTAAAGAAATATACTGCTGCCAGTGCTTGCGAAACCACGATTGCGAACTCCAACAAAAGTCGTATGCGGGCGAGCGTTTCTTGTTCATTTAAATTGGCAGCCGTTTTTGAGATATCATCAGATACAAAAACCTGCGGATGCAAGAGAAGAAAACCAAACATGCCAGAAATGGCCAAAGACAAATACCAAACTCCCGTTATACGGGCAGTGCGAACCAAATCCTTTTGCTGATCATTCATTATTCGTAGGACTTAAAGTGTAAAGACTGTTCTGACCACCATAAAGTTACATGTCCTAAGTAAAATCATGTTAAAAAATCAATAACGATTTAGAAGATCCTCATTTAAAGTACACATTGATGCCTGTTTTTTCTTGTATTATTGCGGGCTATGCACCGAAAAATCAAAACATTTGCTACTGTAGCGCTGCTCGAAGGTATTTCCTACCTGGTATTACTGGCCATTGCCATGCCGCTCAAATACTTCTTTGATTTTCCGCAAGCTGTACAGGTGGTGGGTTGGGCGCACGGCATCTTGTTCATGGGTTATTGCATCATGTTGTTGATTTGCTGGATAGCCTATCGCTGGACTTTCAAAAGGGTACTCTGGTATTTCATTGCTGCCCTCCTGCCCGTTGTACCTTTTATTGTCGAGCGAAATGTTAAGCAGGAATATTTAAGTGCGTAACCAATTATTAGTTCTGTAAATAATCCTGGCAATCAAGACCAGCTTAATTACAAAATTTCTACTTCTTCGGGCACCATAAAAAATAGCGTGCAGCCTTTTGCGGTTGTAACTGCGTGTTTAAATCCGGGGGGTGTATAAAGGTAGTCTCCGGCAGTCAGTGTTGCGCCTTCAATAATTGCCGAACCTTCCAGTACAAACAACTCTTCTCCGGCCGGATGGTTATGGTAAGGGTAGCTTGCGCCAGGTTCAAATTTTAATAGAATGGTTTTGGCGCGCTGAGTTTCTACATCATACCGCAACGATTTAACAAAAATACCTTTGTAGTGAGTACCCTTTTCGATCAGGGGTTTCCATTCGCTTTGCTGGCTACGGGTAATGTAATCTTGTATGCTTTTCATGTGTTGCTGTTTTATTACAGGGCAAACTTCAGCGTTTAGACGGTGCAAACAGATAGACAATCTTCAGGAAAGCATGTAAAATTTTGAATGGAGCTAAGCCGAGCGGTATTGCGTGGGTGAAAGCCCTGTATGCTTTTTAAAAAAATTTGAAAAATAAAAGGGATCATTGAACCCCAGTTGAAAAGCAATTTCTTTTACCGAAAGCTTATTTTCATAGTTTAAAATTCGTTTGGCTTCTGATACCAGCAAACTGTAGATTACATTTTGGGCAGTTTTGCCTGCATGCAGTTTGGATTGCTCATTCAGTTTCGCTTCAGTAGTCTTGAGTAAGGTAGCGTGCTTTTTCACGGAATAATTCTTACTGAAGTTATTCCGAACCGATTCAAGAAATTTCAAAAAAAGGGCATCGGGCTTCCAGATTTCATCACCTCGTGCTATTTTACTTCTGTTGATTTCTACCAACAGCAATTCGATAAGCGAACGCACTGTAATCAGGTATTGGTATTTTTTCAAGGTAATCTCTTCTTCAATTTTGTCAAGCAAGCCCTGGAAATACTGGTGTTGTACTGCAATTACTTCGTTCATACCAAAATGGCAGAAAAGACCATTGTGAAAAATCAGTTCAATGTCATCATCATCTTTGCAGAAGAAGTCCAGGCTAAACTCCAATATGCTCGCGTTGGCTGAAACAGTAATAAAGCTGTGAATTTGCCCCGAGGTGATTGTAATCGTCTCATGGGGATGGAGTATATACCTGTTGTCATCAATTGAAATTACGGTAGTATCCGAATGGTTGTAAACCAGCAGGTATTTAAGTACCCGTTGAGGCAAGTTTATTTGAACATCCAAGGCTTTAAGTAAACGCACCAAATTTTACAAGCGTATTGATTTAATACAAAGGTAGTACCTGACAATTTGTATGGCAACTAACAGCCCTTGGTATTCATGTACACATTGGGCATGCCGTTGCGCTCATCGATTAACTTTACCCAGCCTTCGTACTCCGCTTTAAAATTTGCTTCTTCACTGAGTAGGCTCGTGCAGGGGTTCTCTTGGTACACCTTCACTTTTACCTTGCACCAAAATCCTTCGCAGAAATCATCATCAAAACCTGTAAGGAAGATGTGCATCGTCTCCCCTTTTATGGTCAAAATACGTGTGGCATCGGCATAAGGAGATTCGCGTAAATTTAAGCCATTGCCCATGGCAAATACTGGTGAACTGCGTCTTGAAATGAAATATTCTTTCCAACTCAGCAATAAAAAATTGCGATTGCTGATATCAGAAACATTGGCCCATAACATACCCAGGCTCTTGCTTCTGAATAGCCGAAGCATTTCCCCGCTGTTCTCAGCAAAGGGAATCATATAGGCATCATCCGACCAATGATGCAACTCTTCCAGTGGTACGTTTTTGCAGTTGTCCTCATTTTCAATGGGCAGTATGAACATACGCATGTGGCCATCAGTATATTTTCCAACCGGACAAAATTTTGATAAGGTGGCCACCTGCTCTTGCTGTGGATTGTACAAGGGCAAACCACCTTGAGGGACATAGGCAAATTGCTCACGGGGCAAGTCGGGCAGTTTACTAAAATCGGGTATAATTAATCCTGCTTTGTCTTCAGTAATAACAATTAGGGCTGCTTGTGCTGAATCCTGGGCTGTAAGATCAAACGCAAAAATTGTTAAGATCAGGTACAGCATGAATGCGCGATTGTACATGGGGGTTAAAGAATAACCCCATTCAGTCGCTCGCCTGTGGCGAGTGACAAATATGTTTTCCAGCCTCTGGCTCATATATCCATTATTTTAATTGGTGAA
>CAZVFM010000281.1:0-3493 GCA_964626095.1 uncultured Roseivirgaceae bacterium
CAATGGCTGCGCGATGCCATGCGTTTGATTGATGATTCCTGGGACTCTGCTTATTTCGCAGAGAAGGCCAAAGACAATTATGAAGTGTACGTAGTGCCTGCCTTTGCGGGATTAGGTGCACCTTATTGGGATATGTATGCGCGTGGTGCCATTTTCGGTTTAACACGCGACACTGGTAAAGATCACATCATCAAAGCCACCTTGGAATCACTGGCCTATCAAACCAAAGATGTGTTAGATGCGATGGAAAAAGATTCCGGTTTGAAATTAAACATACTGAAGGTGGATGGTGGCGCTTGCGCGAATAATGTGCTGATGCAATTTCAGTCGGACATATTAGGTGTAGAAGTGGAACGACCGGAAGTGATTGAATCTACTGCACAAGGTGCTGCCTATCTGGCTGCAATACAAGTAGGTTTATGGAAAAAAGAAGACATCATCAAGAACAGAAAAGTTGACAGGGTGTTTAAAGCTAAGATGGACAATACTTTGCGTGATAAATTATACAAGGGCTGGCAGAAAGCAGTAGAGCGAAGTATGGGATGGGTTAACGTTTAGATTAATACCTAAAATATTTTTGTTTTTATTTCAAATTAAATAGTACGCAGTAGGCGCAAAGCAGTAGGCAATATTTAACAATCTGACTGCCTACTGGAAACTGCTTACTGGAGACTTTTATATGTCATTCTCCTACAACGATAGAACCCACATCAAACAAAAACTTCGCACAGAGAATTATGATGTATTAATTATTGGCGGGGGTATCACCGGTGCAGGTATTGCATTGGATGCAGCTTCACGTGGATTAAAAACCGCATTGATTGAGAAAGTAGATTTTGCCTATGGCACGAGCTCTCGCTCAACAAAGCTGATACATGGCGGTCTGCGCTACCTCAAACAAATGGAATTTGCATTGGTAAAGGAAGTGGGCAGAGAGCGCGCTATTGTACACAAGCTGGCACCTCATTTAGTGTTGGCCGAAAAGATGTTGATTCCTGTTTCCTACAAAGCAAGAATGGGAGGTTTACTTATTTCAGTAGGCTTAAAGGTATACGACTGGCTGGCTAAGGTAAGTAAGGTCGATCAGCGAAGAATGCTCACCAAAGCAGAGACTTTGAAAGCAGAGCCCTTATTGAAAGATGAAAATGTAAAAGGCGCAGGCTTATATGCCGAGTATCGTACCGATGATGCCAGGCTAACTCTTGAAATCATCAAAGCTGCCGTGAGGCATGGTGCCGATTGCATCAATTATATGTTGGCTGAAGATTTTGTGTATGAAAATAATCTGATCAATGGGGTAAAAGTAAAGGACCAACTCAATCAGGATTTATTCGAAATAAAAGCAAAGATAGTTGTGTCAGCTACCGGCCCCTGGGTAGATGAATTAAGAGCCATCAACAAATCCAACAAAGGCAAAAGATTGCATCTGACTAAGGGCGTTCACCTGGTGGTATCCCATGAAAAACTTCCGGTGAAACAGGCCATTTATTTTGAAGCACCTGATGATCGCATGATTTTCGCTATACCTCGTGATAAGATTACTTACATCGGCACAACCGATACCACTTATACAGGCGACAAGGATAATGTATATACAGATAAAGCGGATGTAGATTATGTTTTGAATGCCGTAAATACTTCCTTTAAAAATATTGCGCTGCAAAGCTCAGATGTTATTTCAAGCTGGGCAGGATTACGCCCGCTTATTCATGAAGAAGGCAAATCCACTTCAGAACTTTCGCGCAAGGATGAAATATTTATTTCTGATACTGGTTTGATTTCCATTGCGGGTGGAAAACTCACAGGTTACCGCAAAATGGCAGAGCGTGTGGTTGATCTGGTTATCAAAAAAGCGTTTGATTCACGTTCATTTAAACCTTGTCTTACACATAGAATTATTTTATTACAGGATTCGGAAAGGAAAAGTATTCAAAAGGAACTTGCTGAAATCAGTGAAAAATTAAATCAGATTTTTGGTACAGATGAGTATGCTTTTTATTTGTTCCATACTTATGGTGAGCAGGCAAATCAAGTTCTGGATATAGCAGAGCAATCTTTACCCTCCAAAACTTCAGATCCGAGTCTGGCGCTTGCAGAACTTACATTTTGCATGCAAAATGAAATGGTTTGTACCGCGCTCGATTTCTTTATCAGAAGAACCGGCATGCTCTATTTTTATATTGATCGGGCAAGACTTATCTTGGACGATGCATTGAAGCTTATGCAAATGCAATTGGGATGGGATGGAGCGAGGTACGAACAGGAAAAGCAAGCCGTATTGCGTGAATTAAAACGCTTAAGTACTTTTAATTGAGTATTTTAATCTCCGATAAATATTCAACATATATGATTGATAAATCCAAACACCTCTGGGGCATAGACCTCGGTGGAACTAAAGTAGAAGGCGTAGTATTAAAATCTGCTGAAGAGCCTGAGGCGTTGTTCAGAGATCGCTTACCCACTGAGTCAGCCAAAGGTTATCAACATGTGATTGGACAAATAGCCAGGGTAGTTGATATGATGGAAAAACACATGGGCTACAGGCCAAGTAAGCTGGGTATTGGTACGCCAGGTACTTTAGATCCGGTTAGCGGTAAAATGAAAAACAGTAATTCCACTGCGCTTAATAATCAACCTTTGCATCATGACCTGGAGGCCGCATTAAAAATGCAAGTACGCATGGCCAATGATGCCAACTGTTTTGCTTTGGCGGAAGCCAGCATGGGTGTAGTAAAGCAGCAAAATATAAAAGCAGAAGTAGTTTTTGGTGTGATCATGGGTACCGGTGTTGGTGGAGGTGTGGTAGTGAATGGTAAAGTAATCAACGGCTTGCAAGGCATAGGCGGTGAATGGGGACACAATTTTCTGGATGCTTCCGGTGGAGATTGTTATTGCGGTAAGAAAGGTTGCGTAGAAAAAATTCTTTCAGGTCCTGCGTTGGAAAAATATTACCACAGCATCAGTGGATTGAACAGGAGTATGAAAGAGATCGTGGCAAACATAGATAAAGATGTGTATGCCAAACATACCATGGAAAGACTCATTCATTTTTTTGGTTTGGGCTTGAGTGTTGTAGTAAATATTCTTGATCCCGATGTAATTGTATTGGGTGGGGGAGTTGGAAATATTGATGCACTATATACTAATGGTGTAGATTCTTTGAAAAAGCATGTGTTCAACAACCGCCTGGATACCAAAGTGCTTCGCCCCAGTTTGGGCGATAGTGCCGGTGTATTTGGAGCGGCATTTTTGAATGCATAGAGAGGTGCTCTTCTTAAAGCATAAATACACGTCTTTGCGAGCGACTTAATTTAATCTTTATAAATAAATTGGATTAAAAAGGAGCGAAGCAATCTATTTGAACAAAACTTAATTTCAGGAAAAGATTGCTTCGTCACATTTTATTATTTGAAAATTGAATGAATCTTTGTGTTCCTCGCAATGACGTTGATTTTTTTAGACAGCATTTAAAAACAATTATTTGTGATGAATT
>CAZVFM010000282.1:0-3483 GCA_964626095.1 uncultured Roseivirgaceae bacterium
GAGATTTTCTTTTGCTCTTCTTCTTTATCCACCTTGGTGCAAATTTAGATTTATCTGTTATTGGCGATCAGGTACCTGCCGCTTTAATATTTTCTGTTTTTGTACTTGTGGGAAATCCTATCATAGTACTTGTCATCATGGGTATCATGGGATACAGAAAACGCACTTCTTTTCTTGCAGGACTAACTGTGGCACAAATCAGTGAGTTCTCCTTGATTTTTGCAGGACTTGGTTTGGCCGTGGGACATATAACAGATGAAACCGTTGGATTAATAACGCTGGTAGGATTAATCACCATCGGGCTTTCTACCTACCTGATCCTATACTCGCATCAGATTTACGAATTCATCTCACCTGCACTTAGTATTTTTCAAAGAAAAAATCCCTACAGGGAATCAAGTTTTGAATCAGCCATGCAGATTAAATTTGATGTTATCATTTTCGGACTGGGAAGATTTGGCAGTAGAATAGCTGAAATGCTCGACCAGCATGATGATATCCAATACCTGGGTATTGACTTTGATCCACATGTAGTAAAAGCCTGGCAAGAAAAAGGCAGAAATATTATTTACGGTGACCTGGAGGACCCAGAAATACTGGAGCAAATTCCTTTTGAGAAATCAAAATGTGTAGTAAGTACTGTTTCATTGAGAGAGCCCTCTGTTCACTTGATCAGTACTTTAAAACGAAACGGATATACCGGTAAAATCTTTCTTACTGCATTGAACGAGAAGGATTATGATTTGCTAAGCACCTGTGGAGCTCATGAAGTGTTGTTACCTCACCAAATGGCTGCAACCAATTTTTACAATTCATTTTTAGGCGATTTAGTGAATAATAAAACAACCGAAATCAAAGCATAGGCCAATCCGGCTTGGAGATTACATTGAACAGATTTCAAAAAATTGAATACCTAACATTTTAATGCTTGGATTAATTTAGTACACTTGTACTAATTATGCTTAAAACCCGCGATAGAATACTGGAAAAGGCCCTGGATTTGTTTAACCAAATGGGTTGGGAGCAGGTAAGTATCCGCCATATCGCCAATGAATTGGGCATTTCTCATGGCAACCTCTGCTATCATTTCTCGAATACAGCTTCAATTGCTGAGAAGCTTTTCGATCAAATGGTTGTAGCGCTGGATGAAGCCCATAAGGACATTAAGTTTGATTTCGATTTAGAACAAATGTTCCAATATTATAGAAAAAGCTTTCAAATTCGCTATAAATACAAGTTTTTGGTACTAAACCAAAGTGATCTTATTCATCAAATTTCAGGGCTAAGCGAACAGTATAAACACCTCGACACATCAATGGAGCAGGGTTTCAGAAGACAATTTGCAGGTCTTCAAGCCACAGGCATTTGTAAATCAAGTATTCCACAGGTTTTGGTAGAGAACCTAATTCTTAGTCATGCGCTGTTTGAAAATTTCTGGATATGCCATGCAGAGGTATTTTACAAAGGCAAAAAAGAAGAAGTGCTTGATTATTATCTTTTTCAGAGCATCAACCTCATTTGGCCCTATCTAAGCCCAAATGGCATGGAGATGTACCGGAAACATCACTTTTTTAGTAAGCATCTAAAGTTTTGATTTTATCTTAAGGTATGAAAGCTAGCGAACGCGAAGACTTGATACACAAGATTAAAGCTGAGATAGAAAAGACTGGCAAAAGCATAGCCATGTACAAAGATATGTCGCAACCCATATCGCCTGAGAATTCAATCGGAAGAATTTCGCGCATGGATGCCATCAACAACAAAGGTGTGATGGAGGCCGCACTGAGACAAGCCGAGCAAAAATTGAAAGGCCTTGAAGTGATGTTAACCCAAGTTGATGATCAGGATTTCGGTATTTGTAAACGCTGTGGAAATGCTATTCCCTTTGGCAGATTACTCATTATGCCGGATAGTCCGTACTGCGTGGCTTGTGCAAGGTAAGAGGGACACAAAAAAATCGTCCTCCCAATTACTTAGAAGGACGATCTTAAATTCGACAGTTAATAATTATTAATACCTGTAATACTCAGGCTTAAACGGACCGTTAACAGTTACACCAATGTATTCGGCTTGCTCTTGTGAAAGTTCTTCCAGCTCAACACCAATTTTCTTCAGGTGAAGGCGAGCTACTTTTTCATCAAGATGTTTAGGAAGCATGTAAACTTTGTTCTCATACTTACCGCTGTTATTCCACAATTCCATTTGCGCCAAAGTCTGGTTGGTAAATGAATTTGACATCACAAATGAAGGGTGGCCGGTAGCGCAACCTAAGTTCACCAAACGACCTTCAGCCAATAAGATGATCTGATTGCCATTTTTCAAATTGATCAAGTCAACCTGTGGCTTGATGTTGTCCCATGTTCCATTCTTGTGCAGCCAGGCTACGTCAATCTCATTATCGAAGTGACCAATGTTGGCAACAATGGCTTTGTCTTTCAAGCTCATGAAATGACGCTCAGTAATAATGTCTTTATTACCTGTGGCGGTTACCACAATGTCGGCTTCTTTTACCGCATCATTCATGCGCTTAACTTCAAAGCCATCCATAGCAGCTTGCAGTGCACAGATCGGATCAATCTCCGTAATAATCACACGAGCACCTGCTCCTTTTAATGAAGCGGCAGAACCCTTACCTACATCACCGTAACCGGCTACCACGGCAACTTTTCCGGCAATCATCACATCGGTAGCCCTGCGAATAGCATCCACACATGATTCTTTACAACCATACTTGTTATCAAACTTGCTCTTGGTTACCGAGTCGTTGATGTTAATAGCAGGTAAAGGAAGTTTTCCTTTTTGTTCGCGCTCAATTAAGCGATGCACACCTGTAGTAGTTTCTTCAGAAATTCCCTTGATGCCGGGAATCAATTCAGGATAACGATCTAATACCATATTGGTTAAGTCTCCGCCATCATCTAAAATCATGTTCAAAGGCTTGCCATCAGGGAAGGCATACAAAGTTTGTTCAATACACCAATCAAATTCCTGCTCGTTCATCCCCTTCCATGCATAAACAGGAATAGCAGCTGCGGCAATAGCTGCTGCGGCATGATCTTGCGTAGAGAAAATATTGCAAGATGACCAAGACACTTCAGCGCCAAGTTCTTTCAATGTTTCTATCAATACTGCTGTCTGAATGGTCATGTGCAAGCAACCCGCAATACGAGCTCCCTTTAGGGGCTTTTGCTTGCCGTACTCTTCGCGAAGGGCCATCAAACCGGGCATTTCGGCCTCAGCCAATTTAATTTCTTTTCTTCCCCATTCGGCCAGGGAAATGTCTTTAACCTTAAATTTTACTGTTTCTTCTACCATTTTTTTGATTTTTCTTGAAAATTTACCCATTGCCAAAGGCGGGCAGGTCGCAAAGATAGTTCAAAGGCTTTTATTACCCAATATCCTGAACCAAAGCCTGCCATCAGCAGTTTTAATGCAAAATTAAAACGTATGCAAAAGCCTTTGGTTCAAATAAGTATTGTTTCT
>CAZVFM010000283.1:0-3481 GCA_964626095.1 uncultured Roseivirgaceae bacterium
TTCTCTTGTCCAGACAATTTTTACAGGCTTACCAACTGATTTGGCCAACCTGGCAGCTTCGAGTGCCGCATCACCGGTATGTTTACCACCGTATCCCGATCCGGTATCGGGCATCATTACTCGAATATTTTCCTTCGGAATTTTAAATAATCTTTCTAATTCCTCCTGTACACCAAAAGGCCTTTGTGTGCCGGTCCACACGGTTAATTTATTTCCCTCCCATTGTGCTACTGCCGCCCTTGGTTCGAGTGGCGCGTGTGCGATATAATCAATTTGAAATGTTTGCTCCAATACATCTTTGGATGTGTCAAAGATTTTTTTTACATCACCCTTGTCGGATGAACTTCTTCCACTTTGAGATTTATCTTTTAAATACTTGAATATATCATCCCGCGAAGGTTGTGGGCTACTCTTCCATTGAGCTTTGATTTGCCATAGCGCCTGTTCAGCGGTTTGCGAATCAGGTGCAAGCACGCCCACGAAATCATTTTCTTCCACTACGATTACACCTGTTACTGATTTAGCTCTTGAAGTATCAACCGAAACTAAACTTGAACCATAGGCTGGTGCGCGCAATATTTTTGCATATAACATACCCGGAAGGCTAATATCAGAAGTATATTTATGCTTACCAGTTATAAAATCTCTACCATTAACTTTTACAACTGACTTCCCGGCTACTTTCCACTGCTCACGAGTCTTCACTTTAGCTTTGCTGTTAACAGGCTTAAGTATTTTATTGCCCTTACTAAGCGCTGCATAACTTAATGACTTTCCTGTGCTTGTACTGATAATTTTTCCATTCTCTGCTTTTAAAGATGCAGTTTGTACTTTCCATTCATCGGCAGCTATCTGTAAAAGTACATCACGCAAAGAAGCTGCGGCACTTCTTAACTGCGGACCCATAAAAGGCGTAGTGCGACTGCCAAAAGTTCCTCTGTCGTAAGGCGTAAGTTGTGTATCGCCCATCACCATATCAATACTATCGATACTTACCTCCAATTCTTCAGCAACAATTTGCGATAATGATGTGCGTATGTTTTGTCCTACTTCTACCTTGCCTGTAAATACATTGATCCTTCCATTTTCATTGACATGAATCCAGGCGGCTATATTATCCTCAGCATATAGTTTTTCATTTTCACTTAATCCATCAAATACCGCTCCGGCCAGCAAGTCTTTAATACTTAGCGTCACAGCCACACCAGCACCCATAGTTTTAAAGAAGGCTCTACGGCTTTGCGTTGTATTTATTTTTCCTGATTCAAAAAACTCGTACTGTTCAGGATATAAACCGTTCTCTTGTATCAAATCTTGATTCATAGCTCTGGGTTTTATTTTTTAGCTGCTTTGGTAATGGCTTCTTCTATTTGCGGATAAGTGCAACACCTGCAAACATTGCCCTGCATGGCTTCTTTAATATCCTGCTTTGTTGGTGAAGGGTTCTTTTTTAGTAAAGAAACTGCCGACATCAACATACCCGATGCGCAGTATGCACATTGAAAGGGATCTTCTTCAAGAAATGCTTGCTGTACAGGATGTAGTTTCCCGTTCTGCTCTAAACCCTCAATAGTAATGATCTCTTTGTTTTGTACACTGCCTACAGGTGTAATACATGATCGTACAGGAATATCATTAATCAAAACCGTACACGAACCACACACACCTTCACCACATCCGTACTTACTTCCGGTTAAATCGAGATGCTCCCGCAATGCGCTTAACAGGTTTGTGCTGCCACTGACTTCAAGCGAATAATCTTTACCATTTACGTTGATTTGCATACATCAGTCGATTTGATTAAGACTTAAGGTACTGATAGTAAAATCCTGATGCAATAAATACCCTCTAAAGTGCGGTTTACTTACATAATCGGTTGTCGAGAGCAATAAAAAATCCCTTGTTGGTTTACAAGGGATTAAATTTCATTAACAAGCTGGAATTGAAGTTAACCCAAATAGGCCTTCAAAGATTTGCTTCTTGAGCTATGGCGTAATCTGCGTGTGGCTTTTTCTTTAATTTGTCTCACACGTTCGCGTGTAAGATTGAATCTATCCGCAATTTCTTCGAGGGTTAATGTAGGTCCATCGTTTAGTCCGTAATACAATGCCACCACTTCCGATTCTCGTTCGGTAAGTGTAGCCAGTGCTCTCTGAACTTCTTTGCGCAAAGAATCGACCATCAGGTTTGAATCCGGAGTTACTTCAGATTCATCTTCCAATACATCTATCAATCCGTTTTCTTCACCCTGAACGAAAGGTGCGTTAATGGAAACGTGCCTGCCCGATACCCTGAGGGTAGCCTCTACTTCTTCCCTGGTAACTTCTAATGAATCGGCAATCTCTTCAGGAGAAGGATCGCGCTGAAATTTTTGTTCCAGATCAGAAAATGTCTTGTGAATTTTATTCAAAGAACCTACCCTGTTCAAAGGTAAACGCACAATGCGTGATTGCTCGGCCAAAGCCTGCATAATAGACTGACGGATCCACCAAACGGCATAAGATATAAACTTAAAACCACGGGTTTCGTCAAAACGCTTGGCAGCCTTAATCAATCCAAGGTTACCCTCATTGATCAAATCCCCAAGACTTAATCCATTGTTTTGATATTGCTTGGCCACTGATACCACGAATCTAAGGTTGGCTTTGGTTAATTTTTCAAGTGCAATAGGGTCTCCCTCTCTTATCCTTACGGCCAACCTCACTTCTTCCTCTGCTGTAATCAAGTCTACCTTACCGATCTCCTGTAAGTACTTGTCCAGGGATTGCGTCTCCCTGTTGGTAATCTGTTTGCTTATTTTTAATTGTCTCATATTCTTCTATCGAACAGGAAGTTGCCGAATTAGTTCATTTTGAACCAAAATAAAGTCTAAATACTCCTGATGGGCTTAACCAATCTGCAAGAAGGTAAAAATCAGTGGTTTATGCCCTATTTAGTGTAATAAATTCTTATAAAAACCTCATAATTGTCACTTTTGGGCTCAATATTTCAACATTGCAGCGTAAATTCCTTCTTTTCTGTAAAGTGAACCGCGCATCGCCAACTGTTTTATGTACGTAAAATTCAGGCTTGAGGCTAATTTCTCAAGCTTATTATAGCTTAAAGGATAAGGGACCCAGGCATTGGCCTGTTCGGTATCGTATTCTACCAAAATGAGTCGCCCTTCTGCTTTCAAATAGTTTTTAAGCTTTCCCAGGAAAGCTTCCTTGTGTTGTACATAATGAATCGCATTTGCCAATAGAATTCCATCCAAATTTTTTAAGGCAGGTATGTCCTCTGTAAAATCCTGAACAATAGGTATCAATGAGATTCCTTTATCCATACGGATATTATTAATTGCTGTTGCCTGTTGATCTACTGCATAAATTGTACTGCCTGTTGGAAGTAAAGTCGCCAAAGCCCTTGTGAATAAACCCTCACCAGCTCCCATATCTGCCCAAAGCTGTGCCCTTGTTTCTAAGTCAAGTCCTTTCTCTATCAA
>CAZVFM010000284.1:0-3438 GCA_964626095.1 uncultured Roseivirgaceae bacterium
GATCAAAGCTGAACAGTTAAATAAGAATTAGAAATTGAGAAATAATAAATATTTTGATTATGAAATCTAGAACAATTTTGTTTGCAGCTTCAATTTTTATTTTATCAATGTCCTGCTCCGATAAAAATTTGAAAAATGAGAACGAAGAGTTGAAAGGTTTGTTGGAGCTTAAAGACCTGGAAATGCAACAACTAAAAATTCGGCTTGATTCTGCCATTGTCGTAGCACGTGAGTTCCAAATGATGGCAGAAATCAATGCTGAGATGGCTGCGCATTTGAGATATGAGATGGAAAAGATGAAAAAGTAATTTTTCTTATTCTCGTAACCCTATTTATTCACGCAACTCTGCTAATTGACTCATGGAATTTTATATGATGAAATGTATTTTTATACCCATCACTTACTTTTAACCAAAAGCCTGTTGTAATGAAAAATGTATTCTTGATTACCATTATTTCATTCTTGATGAATGCCTGCGCAATAGAAAATAAAGAATTAAAGAATGATACAATAAAGCTCCCCGTAAGTTTTGTTCAAGGCTACGGTTCTTTTGATACAGGCTTTGGCATGTTGAATTCTAGGCCAATGAGTGAGGATAATCCCTGGATTAAAACAAAGCTTTCGCCAGACAATGTGCCACTCGATTGGGAGGATGTTGTGGTGCAGCAATTATGGTTTGATGCTAAACAATTCGCCTATCAAAATTATAAGCAAGGAAATTTGACAGAAGAATTTTTCAATCAGCTAATTGATACATGGCACATTGATTTGGACAATGCGGAATTTTCAGAAACACCTATTAAATGTTTTGTCCAGATTGTATCTGGAAAGAATAAAGATGGAGAAATAGTTTACAAGATAGATTTTAATCATAATAATGATTTTGGAGATGATATAACAATGCATCCGGTTGAACTTAAGAATTATTCCCAACTTGATTCACTTAGTCAATATGCATCTTTAATTAACTATGAATTAGTTCATAACCAGCAAATTATTCAGAGAACAGCTCCATTATTAATAGTGCTTAACCAAAGAAATTCTTTAATGTGGAACATGCCCCAGTATGCAGTTACTGAGTACAAGGGCGTAGAGTTTAATATAAGTGACTTCTTTTCAGTTACATTCGATTACCCAAGTATGAAGATCAAAAGGGACTCGGTCTTTGAAAAGGACAGCTATTCGAAAAATCAATTTATCAAAATTGAGGAGGATGTTTTTCAGTTTAAAGCATTTGACTACAAAGAACATTTACTGGTGTTAACAAAAATGCCAGCTGATACGATTTTATATTCAGCGCAAATAGGATTCAATGCTGTTCCTTTTGAAGGGGAGGAATTTTCCACAAAAGAGAAATTGAGTTTGGATAATTACAAGGGGAAATACCTATTCTTAGAGTTTTGGGGTAGTTGGTGCGGGCCGTGTATTCAGGATCTTCCAAATTTGAAAAAAGCTTTTGCTGAAGTAGATAGAGATAAAATGGATTTTTTAGGCATTGCTGAAGATAGTGCTGAGCCGCTTAGAAATGCAATTGATAAATATGAAATAGCATGGAATCAAATACTTTCAGATAATGAAAATATGATTGTAAGTAATTATGGTATTGATGGATTTCCTTCCAGTTTTTTGATTGATCCCGATGGGATGATAGTAGCAAGAAATTTAAGAGGAAAAAACCTGGCTGATACTTTGAGGTACTATTTGGGTAGAGAATAATTATTTGATAAAATTATTTTCTTAACTTCTTTTTAGGATTTCTGCTAGTATGAAATACTGCAACCACAAGTATCTTTTTTTGTTGCTCGTAAACTTTATAAACTAGAATGTAGGGGAATTTTTCAACTTTGGCCTCTCTATATTCTTGTAGCTTCTTTTGATATTGAAATGGTTTTATAGCGATAAGTTTGACTTGTTTTTCAATTGCTTTTTCAAATTTTATTCCTAACCCCGTAAGTCTTTCTTCATACCATTTAATTGCTTCATAATATTCCTTTTCTGCTTCCGGATGAAAAAGAATTCGAAAGTACATATCAATGTTTAATTTTGATTAAACTTCTAGCATTCTTTTTTACTGTTTTCCAAGAACGGGTTTTTAATTTTCCGCTTTCATAGCCGCTTGTTCTTTTATTCAGTTCATTCAGAAATTCATCTGTCCAAACTTCATCTTCTTGTTGAATTTCATTTTCCAACATGGTGTAAATAGCTTTTACCTTTTTATCATTCGCTTTACTAATGTAATTGTATAGCTTTTCCCTTATTTCAGTTGTTTTCATAGCTTCATAAATATTTATTGATCTTCAATCAGCGCACAGGCTAATTTACAATTTTATTCACAAAATGCTGACTTATTTCTATCAAAGAGAACTTCCCTTTTCCAAGGTCGATGCCTCACTGCCCTTTGTTCTTTAATTGCTTACTGCACAGTAACCGCTTTCATCATCACAGACAACGCACCTTCCTTCAAAGCATAAGTAGAAATCCGCACACGTTGCATGGGATATTTTTTTAGCAGCCAATCGATTTGGCAGCAGGCCACTACAATCATATCAACCCGCATGGCAATCATGCCTGGAATGCGCAGACGCTCTTCACGGTTTTTGTGAATCATCTCATCAAAGATCTCATAAATGCCTTCAACAGAAAGTGGTGTTTCCGGATCATCAAAATTTTTATCGATACCCTTGCGCTTGCAGTAGATATCGCTCAAAGTATCAAATGTGCCCGATGAACCTATCAGCACCTGAGGTTGGTATTGATTGAGCGCCTCTATTAGCGCTCCTAATTTTTCATCAAAATAGGCATGGAGTTGTGTTCTTTCTTCTATACTGATGGGATCAGTTTGGTGAAATTTTTCCAGCAATCTTTGTCCGCCTACTTCAAAACTTTGCTTCCACTGAATGCCGGCATTGTTCCCTATGATAAATTCTACACTTCCTCCGCCTATGTCCATTACCAGGTTCATTTCATCACCCATATTTATGGCTTGCCTGGCACCCATAAAAATGTATTCAGCCTCCTGGGCTCCACTAATAATTTGTATATCAATACCGGTAAGTTCAGTTATTTTTTCAGCGAGCGCTTTTCCATTGCGGGCATTGCGTAAAGCGCTGGTTCCGAAGGCCAAAACATTCTTTACTTCAAACTCATCCAGGGTTTGCTTAAACAATTGCATGCATTGCAAGGCTCTTTCAAAGGCCTCTTCGGTAATAATACCCTGGTTAATACCACCCATACCTATTTTAACGGGTATCCTTTCCCGGTAAATGTACTTTAGCCTGTCTGCTTGTTTTTCCGCAATCAGCAGGTGAAAGGTATTGGTACCCATGTCAATTATGGCCGATAAGTTGTTTTGCATACCCATAAAATCCGCGCAAGATAACAATTCAATTTTACTGTTCATTCTCTGTGATTAATGCTTAATTTTAGCCGCGAGTTAG
>CAZVFM010000285.1:0-3423 GCA_964626095.1 uncultured Roseivirgaceae bacterium
GCCAGCGGGGAACAGTGCTGAGTCTGATGCCTTGTGTTGCTGTCCTGATTACTGACAACTTCAACACCTTAACACTTCAACACCTTAACACTTCAACACCTTAACACTTCAACACATTAACACCTTAACACATCAACACCTTAACACCTCAACACCTAAACACATCAACACATTTTACTCACTTCTCAAACAATTCACCGGATTTACTTTTGCTGCTTTGATAGCTTGTGATGCCACGGTGATCCAGGCGATGAGCAGGGCAAGTAATCCGGCTACCGCGAAATACCATAATTCAAGCTCAACATGAAAAGCAAATCTCTCTAACCATTTACTTAATAGGTAATAACTTATAGGTAGTCCGATAAAAATGGATACCAATACCATGCGGGTAAAATCTCCGGAAAGCAAGAGCACAATGTTAGTGACAGAAGAACCCATGGCCTTGCGGATTCCAATTTCTTTTAACCTGCGTTCAGCACTAAATGTTGCTAATCCGAATAATCCCAGGCAAGAAATCAAAACAGCAAAGCCTGCAAAGTAACCGGATAGGGAAGCAACGCGCTGTTCTGCTGCATAGAGTTTGGCATATTGTACATCCTGAAATCTGTAGTCCAAAGTAAAGCCTGGATTAAACGAACTGTAAAGTGTTTCCAATGCGGTAATGGCTTCTTTCTCCCTCCCACCTTCTAAGCGCACCATCACCGTCCATGTATACTGAGGTGTGAGCATAAAGAAAAGTGGATTCACCACATCATGCAATGACTGAAAATGAAAATCTTTGACTACACCAACAATCTCTAAATCAATGTCGCCCCAGAGTTTAATACTTTTTCCAATTGGCTCATCTAATCCCATTACGCGAATAGCGGCTTCATTAAAAATTATCTTTGTAGTGTCAGCAGGAAAATCCCTGGAGAAAAATCGTCCTTCGGCCAATTCAACACCCAATGTTTCCAGCATATCATAATTCACCCGAACATTTTCAAAGAGTATCATATCCTCCGGATTTTTACCTTCCCAGTTTAGTCCGCTGGTATTATTGTTTCTGCCCATAAGTGTATGGCCCATCGTGGATGCGCTTACAATACCGGGAACATTTCTGATTTGCTCAAGAAAAGCTTCTTTCGAATTCTCCACATTACCTTCAACCGGAAAGCGAATAAGATTATCTTTTTTGTAGCCCAGGTTCTTATGTTGTACAAAATCAATTTGCTTATATATAACCAATACAGATACGATAAGTATAACTGATAGTGCAAACTGAAAAACCACCAATCCTTTTCTCGCCCATAGCTCCCCCCATGATCCTTTCAGTTCCCCTTTCAAAACCAATGCCGGTTTAAATCCGGAAAGAAATATGGCAGGATAACTTCCGGCCAGCAGTCCCGTAAACACGGTGATGCCCAGGAACGTTATAAGCAATTGCCAATCATTCCAGTTAAGGGTAATTGTTTTGTCGGTAATAAAATTGAACTGCGGAAGAAACAACCATACAATGGCCAAGGCTACTATTAAAGCGAGTACAGAAGTAAACATCGACTCAGAGATGAATTGCAGCATGAGTGAATGCCGCTGCGCACCTACCGATTTTTTTATGCCTACTTCTTTGGCTTTGCGCGATGCGCGCGCAGTAGAGAGGTTCATGAAATTAATACAGGCAATCAGCAAAATAAAAATAGCGATGATGGAGAACAGTTTAACATATTCAATGCGCCCGCCTGTCTGCTTACCGTTTTCATATCTACCATACAGGTATCTTTCAGAAAATGGTTTTAAAAACAAGGTCACATTCGACTGCTCATTTTTCTCCTTCACAAAATCTTTGATTTTTTCTTCGAGGGCAATAGCATCAGCTCCTTCTCTAAGTATCACAAAAGTATTGGGCCCATTATTCCCCCAACTGGTTACCCAATCATTTTCCGCTTTGAATTCTTCAAAATTGAGCACAAAATCAAACTGAAAAGAAGAGGCCATCTCCTTTTCAAAAATACCTGTAATGTGAAAAGTTTTGCTGCGCTGAAATTCAATAGTTTTGCCAACAAGGTCCTGATCTGTATCAAAAAGTTTATGTGCCAATTCGCTGGATATTACGATGGCGTATTTGTCATCCAGTAAATTTTCGGCATCACCTGCCAAAAGCTTGAAGGAGAATATCTGAAAAAAATCACTTCCTACATGATAGCCCTCGGCTTTCACATGATGATCATCAACAGAAAGTGTATAAGGACTTATCCAGGTAGTAGTAGCCGCATATTCAATTTCGGGTATCTCTTCTTTTAAAGTTTCAGCGAGAATACCCGGAGTTGAATAGGTAGTCATGATGTCATCCGCATACTGCTGGTGCTCCATGACCTGGAAAAAACGCGCATCATTGCTGTGAAACTTATCCATGTTTACCTCATCCCTCACCCATAAATAAATGAGCAGGGTGCAAGCCAGGCCTGTGGCCAATCCGATTAAGTTGATTAAAAAATAGCTTTTAGCCCGCAGGATGTTGCGGTAGATGAGCAGCAGATTGTGTTTAAACATGATGAATAAGCTTTACAGTTTGGTACTATGACGGTGCAATAAGGCAAAAGTTGCATGCTAAGCATAAATACTTGCCTTGTTACTAATGGTTACAGACGATTGAAAGTTTAATTTTGGCTTAAGAGGGGCTCCATTTATTTCTGATTTTCGTCCATGTAACAAAGTTCTTTTGGCAGCGTCTTGAGCACATAGAGAGATTTGTTATGAAAAAAATCGTTGCAGGCATCAACAGCCTCAAGAAATACAAGCTTTTACAATTATTTACGGTTTACCTGCGGTACCTCATTGGTGCCGGATTTTTTGCAGCCGCCATAGCCATGGGCAAGCTTTCTGATGGCGTTTACGTGATGGGCTCAAATTTAAAACCCATACAGGAGCTTTCTCCAATACAACAATTCTTCAGGGTGATGACCGACTCAGGTATGTACTGGAAATTTATTGGCTGGACTCAAATTATCGGAGCTTCATTGCTCATTACTCAACGATACGCCAAACTTGGGGCATTGATTTTCTTCGGACTTATCCTGAACATATTTGTGATCACCCTTGCATTTGAGTTTGCTGGAACACCGTTGGTAACCGGACTTATGTTGCTGGCCACTATTTATCTCTTGCTATGGGATATCGACAGCCTGCAATTCATCATACTTAAGCCCGATGCAAAAAACCTGGTTCATACACCTGCCCTGCCCCTGCACGACCACAAGTACTGGTCAGTTTTAGGTGCGCTCATGATTTTGGGAATGATCACGGTTTTGCTAATCATCAGGGATCAGATTTTGCCTGTGCTTGCTGTAGTTTTTATTGGCTTTATCGGGCTGATCGTTTTTGCCCTGAGATATAAAAAGTACTTGTTCGGGAAAGCTCAGTAAACTTTTTGCACTGCTCTCATCC
>CAZVFM010000286.1:0-3417 GCA_964626095.1 uncultured Roseivirgaceae bacterium
GCGAGTACTATATTCCATTGTTTGTAGTGATGCAGGAAGGCCAGGAGCTTAACGAAGAAATCAAAAAGAAAATCAATCAGACATTAAAAACAGATTATTCTCCGAGGCATGTACCTGATGAAATCATGGCCATTGCAGATATCCCTTATACCATAAGCGGTAAAAAAACTGAAGCTCCAGTAAAGAAAATTCTAATGGGTAAAGATCCGGAGCAAGTGATTAACCCCGGTGCATTAAAAAACCCTGATAGTCTTGATTTTTTTGTGAAACTATTTCAAAGTCAAATAAAGTAAACATCCTATCTTTGATGTATGGTTAAAAAAGTGAAAAAGACCTCATTCGAAAAAGAGCAATCAGAAAAGGATAATGCTTTCTTAGCACTTAGTCCCCATGAACGTCTTGCACATATGCTAAAAGTAAGAAAGCGTATGTATAAAAAAGGAGTGGATTATTCTTACAAGGGGAAAAAAATTACTGTCACAAAATAATAATGGGGCTTTTTAGTAAAGAACACATATCGCTGATCAAATCTCTGATAAAGCACCAGGTGAAATTTATAATTATTGGTGGGCATGCCGCTATTTTTTATGGAGTGAACAGAAATACCGGTGACTTGGATATATTGATTGAGCCTACAGCAGAAAATGGCTTAAGATTAATCAAAGCTTTAAAGGAACTAAATCTAGAGGTGCCTGATTTCGAAAATGAGGAATTCACCAAAAATCTTGTACTATCTTTCGGACTTGAGCCTGATGCAGTTGACATCATCAACTTTACCCCTGGAATTGAGTTTAGTGAAGTATTTCAATCAGCAGTTGAGACCGAATTCTCTGAACTAAAAGTGAGAATTATTGACTTACGAAGTCTGATAAAAAATAAAGAAGCTTTAAAAAGAACTGGAGATAAAGCTCATTTAGATAAATATGATATCGCAGTATTAAAGAAAATTTTAATTAATAAAGGATAATGAGAAAAACATCCATCAACTTCAATATAGATTTAGACGAAAAAAATATCCCGGAAAAAATTCAATGGGATGCTACTGATAAACCAGATGCCGGATTAAGCGAAACCAAATCAATTAGTATTGCGCTATGGGACCATACCTTAAAAAATACCCTCCGCATAGACCTTTGGGCCAAAGACATGCCGGTTGACGACATGAAACGCTTTTATATCGATTGCCTGGGCGGACTCTCACAAAGTATGCTAAACGCTACAGGTGATGAGTTTATGGCCTCTGAAACTCAGGCGCTTTGCGAAAAATTGGTAGAATACCTGAAAAAAGAAAAACAATAGGGGTAGTATCACAAAGCCCTCAGTTTTTAATAATTTCTTACCATTCTTCATTTACAACGACTACAAATATTTGTGGTTAACGATTATTTGTTAAATTTCAGACTAGAGTCCTCACATAACTCAAAACTTATGAAAAGAAATATCTACTATTTAGCATTGTCGCTGACAGTCATTCTATGCAGTACCTGGCAGGTACAGGCACAAACTACCATTTCGGGAAAAGTAACTGAAGCCGGAACCGGTGAACCTCTTGCTGGTGTAAACATACTGGTTAAGGGCCGCGTTGTTGGTACCATTAGCGATGCCAACGGTAACTTCAGTTTAAGATCAACCGACAACCCACCAATCACCTTGGTTTTTTCATTTATCGGGTTTGCAACACAAGAGATACAGATTACTTCTGCAACCACTACTGATCTTGATGTTAAACTTGAAGAGCAGTTGCTGTTAGGAAGTGAAGTTGTAATCTCTGCATCCCGTATCGAAGAAAGCATCATGGAATCACCTGTATCCATTGAAAAAATGGATATACTGGCTGTACAAAACACTCCGGCTGATAACTATTATAAAGGTATAGCTTACCTAAAAGGTGTGGACGTTACCACCAGCAGCATCAACTTTCAGATTATAAATACCCGAGGATTTGGAAGCACAGGCAATACCCGTTTCATGCAGTTAACCGATGGTATGGATACGCAAGCACCTGCACTTAACTTTCCCATTGGTAACCTCAATGGTCCCTCTGAATTGGATGTAGAAAGTGTTGAATTAATTCCAGGTGCAGCCTCTGCACTTTATGGCCCAAACGCTTTTAATGGGGTTCTGCTTGTAAACAGCAAAAGTCCTTTCGATTACCAGGGCGTGAGTGCTTTCGCTAAAATGGGTGTAAACCACATTGGACCAAATGCAGACCAAGATGCTGCACTCATGAGCGAATTCTCGGTTAGATATGCCAAAGCCTTCAACAATAAGTTCGCATTTAAAGTTAATTTCTCTCGCATGCAGGCCGATGACTGGCACGGTACCGATGACACAGATAGAGAGATTGGAAGAACTCCTACAGGATTCGATTTCAATCCCGGAGCAGATAGGTTACATTTTATGGGTGATGAGGCTTCCATTCCTCTAGCCATTTTCAGATTAAGTGCCAATAGTCCTTCTGGTCCTGGGTGGCAAGCATTGGCAAGCAGTGGTATTGGTGTCTTTGAGCCGGGCGTAACCGCATGGAATTATGCACAAAATGGCTGGTTGCCAGCGCACGTAGTTTCTGCACCATCTTATCGTGAGAGCGATTTGGTTGATTACAATGCACAAAATACAAAAGCCAATGTGGGTCTATATTACAGATTAAATGATAAAGTGGAATTAAGCTATTTATATAATGGTGGTTGGGGTACGAGTATTTATACTGGAGCTCAAAGGTACTCACTTGCCAATTTCAATATCCAACAACACCGTTTACAATTGAGAGGTGATAATTTCTATCTGCGTGGCTACACCACTATTGAAAATTCGGGCGATTCTTACATTGCTGAATTTTTGGCAAAAAGAATTAATGATCTTAGAAGCGGAGGCAATGTTTCAACCTATTTAGGAACATATGGCGTCTACTACTTAAGACACCTTTACAACTCAGGTTTTACTGATCCATCTCAAACGCCAAATGTTCCTTTAGATGTTCAACAGGCCGCTCATGTGTTTGCAAGGCAAGAAACCGATAATCGCTTTCCAATGACACCTGGAACGCAGGCTTTTGATGATGCTAAGAGACAGGCACTGGAAGGTACCGTTCCATTCGGACCCAAGTTTGCAGACGCCACCCGCCTTTATCATGGGGAGGGTCAATATGATTTTAAAAATGAAATCGACTTTATGGAATTGCAGGTCGGTGGTAGTTTCAGAATGTTTGATTTAAGATCTAACGGTACCATTTTCGATGACGGAGATGAGCCCATTACCATCACAGAATATGGTGCCTATGCACAAGCAGGTAAATGGTTAGGTGACCGTAAAGTAAAACTGGGTGGTTCCGTAAGGTACGACAAGAATGAAAACTTCAAAGGGCAGGTCAACCCCAGGATTTCTGTACTGTTTAAAGCAGCCGAAAATCATAACATC
>CAZVFM010000287.1:0-3411 GCA_964626095.1 uncultured Roseivirgaceae bacterium
GTTGGGTTTGTGACGGCTGCGGCTTTCGAAGCCATCATTGTCCACCGTTGGCAAACGAAATTAAGAAAACAAAACTTTATACCAACACGTCACCCGCAGCTGGCACAAACCCGGTGTTGGCGGCTGTTACATTTTCGTCCGACCGTTTTAAGTTCACAAAATCGGTGTCGCCTTACAAGTTTTGTTAATCAAACAAATCGTGGCTTACTTACGAAGTAAATATCTGACGGGAATGTAACAACTACTCCATTGTCTGCGCTATAAGATTTTGTTTATGCTCTCTATAATTTTTGAATTTGAACTTTTAATATCGTATCCATTTATCACATTTTGAATAATTCGATTTTCATCAATTACAAAAAATACAGGAACACCATAAACACCATACGATTCTACTACTTCATCGTTTGATTTTAAAAACTTAAAATTCAATTCATTTCTCTGTTGGTATCTTTTCAGTCCGTCTATGCTACTACTCCATGTTTCAATACTAATAAATTCAAAATCTTTGGTTTTGTAATCGTTCACTAGTTGTTTGATAAAAGGAATTGATTGGTGGCAAGGTCCACAACCAATTCCTGTAAACTGTATTAATAATACTTTACTTTTTAAGTCACTTAGTCTAATCTGATTTTGATTAAGGTCATTCAAAATCCATTCAGGAGCCTTTTTACCAATTAAATTATTTTCTTCTCGTTGTCCCCTTACAAATTGAGCTATTTCAAAATAAGCTGGATAATGGTCTTTCACATTAAACGCAACAGTCTCGTTCATGTTAAATTTCGCATTTTCACAATATGCAAAAACGGTTTGGTGAGACCATTTGCTCCGCATTCTGTAAGGCATATTGTCTTTTTTATTAAACCAAATATCATATTGAGATATTTCATCCTTTGGAATATAATCGTTTTCAATTTGCATTGGTTTGATTACGAAATACATGTGTTTATTTATGATTTTTAAACTAAAAAATATTGAGTCTCCGTAATCTCTGAATTCTGTTTTAATTTCATCTTTCGTTGTTAATGTGTATTTGATTATCTCATTGATTTGGGTATAAAATGGATAATACACCATTCTAAATGGCGCGCGTTGATTTTTAAAACTATCAATCATTACATATTGTCTGTCCCAATAGACATCTCCGCGCACTACCCCATTATAAAAGTCAACTATTTTAGTTGTGTCGTCAGCTAAAAATTTTGCTGAATGAGAACCAACTAAGGTATCCAATGGATTAAGATATATTTTTATATACGTCTTTCTTGGTTCTGTAAATTTTAAAGTGTCTCCCGGGGCGCTGGCTATTGTAGTAGAAAAGTATGAAGCTGATTTAATCTTGTCCAAGTTATTGGATACTTTTCTTAAATAGTCTGTTGCTTTTTGCCCGTAAGAGAATGCATAGACAAATGAAAATAAAACGGTAGCAATGATTTTTGATTTCATAACATATCTTGATAAGTCAAATTCCATAAATTAAGACTTAATACTTAGTTGTTCTGGTGCTTATAAATTATAAGTAGTTGTCTTAATGATTTACACAAACTTGTTAATTAATTCTTTTAATTAGTCTGCTCTTTTCTGTAATAGCCGCCAACGTTCAAATATCGGATATATGTTGGATATATCCTTATTGACCAATGCGCTTAATTCCCCCAGGAAGCCTGTCTAATGGGCTTTTTATCATTTCCATTCCCCTGCGTGTTACATGTGTATATATCTCCGTGGTTCTCGAACTATCATGACCAAGTAATGATTGAATATACCTTAAATCCGTCCCCTGTTCCAATAAATGTGTGGCAAAACTGTGCCGCAAGGTATGGGCACTTACTTTCTTTCTTATGCCCGCACGCTGTGCACATCGCTTAATAATATTGTTCACACTCCTGCTGCTGTATTGCTTCCTGTCCGGACTTTCAAATACCCAATTGCATGGCTGATAAATACTATAGTATTCAGACAAAGATTCAAATGCTATTTCCGAAAAAAGCGTAATTCTGTCTTTCCTTCCTTTTCCTCTCCGAACATAAATCACCTTTCGGTCATAATCCAGATCTTGCCATCTTAACCCCAAAAGCTCGCTTATCCGCAACCCCGTTGAGTAAAGCATAAATAATATACACCTGTGCTTAACGTTGTCAGTGGCAAGTAACAGTGCCTTAATCTCGTTCTCACTTAAAACCGTGGGCAGCTTCAATTCCTTTCGAGGTCGTTCAACATAGTAAATTGTCCGTTCCCCTTTTTTAACCTGCTCTAAATAAAACTTTATTGCATTTATAGCCTGATTCTGTGACGCAAGCGACAGATTTCTCTTCTCAACCAAATAAAGCATATACTGGTGTATGTGCGTTTCCTCAATCTCATCCGCCTTTACCGGGAAAATGTATTCCAGGAATTGCCTGAAGTGTTGTTGATAACCTTTCCGGGTGGCATCAGCGTAATTTAATCTTACCAATTGTTCTAAGTATTCAGGAGGAACAACAACATCCATTTGACTTGTCCTGTTCGGATGCGCCTGAACCTGTATCTCAACAGCATAAAAGTCACCTTTAATTTCCACGGGCGCTATGGGCTCAATACCCGCATACAGCTCAAGCAAAGCATCCCTTGAAAAAGGAACATACCAACATTGATTTGTGATACTGAATTTCCTGTTGGGAAAGTTGCGTATAAGAGCATTTACCGAAGCATTAAGCTTACCACGGAAAGCGATACATCGCTGTCCTCGATGCCAAAGAGGTTCTAATGAAATCATACCCGGTTTTTTTTGTAAAGATTACACCACAATCGGAATTGAACCCGTATGTAAACATTTAAATTCGATTGTAATTGGTTGTAATCGGATACTGAAACCGGAAACTACTTTTGACCTTAAGTGGTCAACCTATACCAGAGACATACAACATACATCCTATCAACTGCCATCTGCCTAATACGCCAACAACTCCTGCAGTGCCTCAGCAACCTTCTCTGCATTCGGCAGCATCATCTTTTCCAATTCTACATTGAGCGGAACGGCCGGAAGATTGGCCGCGCCTAAAAGCTGGACTGGTGCATCCAGGTATTCAAAGCAATGCTTGCTGATACGACCGGCCAGTGATTCAGCAAATGAATTCATTAAGGGTTCTTCGGTAAGTACAAAAGCGCGATGATGCCTCTGCACTTCTTCCAGCACTGCATCCCAGTCAAGCGGATTGAGTGTGCGCAAATCCAAAATACTTACACGACCCTCGAAATGCTGTGCAGCTGCTTTGGACCAATACACACCCATACCATAAGTGATGATTACTGCGGCCTCCCCATTTGCAATTTTTTCTTCGCTTGCAGATAAAACCATGTTCGCCTTACCTAATGGAATAATATAATCTTCATCGGGTTCAAAAGTTTTGGCATCTGTTGTGCCCGGCACTT
>CAZVFM010000288.1:0-3404 GCA_964626095.1 uncultured Roseivirgaceae bacterium
TATTCCCACCAAAACCTTGGTCTGCGTTTGCCGTGATTGCTGATTGATAGTCTCCCGCAATGGCTTTTGCAACTATTGTTGTATTCCCACCATTTCCTGAAAGAGTTGCTGTTGAATTTATCTGACTGCTCCTAAGAGTTATAATACTAGAATTGATTACAATATTTCCACCATTTCCGCCATTTGTTTTTGAAGAAATAGCTGAATCATCTAAATCTAATGAATTACTATTAACTTGTATTTCACCTGCATTTCCAGTTCCGTCATTTTGAACCGCAATTAATGCACCTTCTCGAAGTTTAATATTTTGAGAGTTAATTTTAATTTCTCCTGAATCTCCAGTTAAATTTTCAGATAAGTTAAATATAAATTGCAAAAAAGGACCAACTTGTACTGCTGAGGAATCGATACTGCTAGGATTTGTTAAAAATCCAAAATTTACCCCCTCACCTGATATATCTATATTATTAGCCGATATATTTATTTTTCCAGCTTTGCCTGACGACAGAGTTGAAGCAGTTACTCTTGCACCTTTATCGATAAATAGGGAATCAGTTACTATACTTAAATTTCCTGCGTTTCCTGATGAAATTGTGGTTGAAGCGATAGAGCTTGGATTAAAAGTTAATGCTTCTGGAATATCTATACCTCCAGTTAGATCAATAACTTTAGAGTTAATGAATACATCACCACCTTGTCCATCCCTAAAAGCTGCTGAGATTAAATAACCACCATCACGAATTGATAACTTATTTGTGTTGAGAAATAAATTTCCGGCACGGCCATTTCCAGCAGATGTCGTTAGTAGTAGGCTTCCTATGCTCTTTGCACCAAATGGTGATCCACCTAATATTTGTGTTGTGTCTGTATTGATTGAGATCTGACCACCAGTACCAGAACCAAATGTAGATGATATTAGTCCAGATGACTCTTTAAGTAATAAATCTTTTGCATTAATTTTAATATCTGCACCCCTACCGTTAAATGTCTGACTCACTATTCCTCTAGGAATAACTCCATTTGCAAGCGGCTCAACGTTTCTCACATTATTTGATAGACCAATGATATCTAGCGTCCCTGTTGCATCAATACTGATTTGACCTCCTGGTTGGTTATTTAATAAAGAAAAATTTGAATTTATTAGTAGTGAAGCATCAGATACTGTAATATTCTTACCTACTAAACTTATGTTACCTAATCCCAATCCACTAACATCTAGCAAAGATTGATTTAGTAATAATATATTCCCAAAATCTGAGACACTCGAATAGTCATATATTACGCCATTAAAGACCTGATTAATTTTTACTTTTCCTTGCTTTATTGCTGAGATAGTAATATTTCCTGAAGGGCTTGTAACTAACCCAGCATCAAATCTGATCTCTCTACCAAAAAACGATATTTGTCTCCCGCCTCTTGTAATTAAACCATCTGCTGATTGACCAAATCCTGTGACTGGAGCAAAGATATTTCCTGGTTGAAAAAGTTTATGTCCATTACCTAAAACTTGTATTTCTCCTTGAGGAGAATTTGCAAAGTTTAAGCTTGCTGGATTCCCTAAATCTATACTTGGAACATTATTCTTGCTCAAGACATCATAAATATAGTCTTTTTCAAACTCTATGCTTTGTGCTGTTGAGATTGTCAAAGCTCCACCAATATCTATTTTTGAGTTATTTCCAAAGATAAATCCTGAAGGATTCAGAATATAAAGATTTGCATTTCCTCGAACACCTAGCAATCCTAGTATTCTTGAGGTGTTATTTCCTGTTACTCTAGAAATAATATTTTTAACGCCAGGATCTTGAAAATAAGCCGCACTTCCTTCACCTATACTGAATTGGCTAAAGCTATGCAGTAGATTTTGACCTCTTAATGCACCTCCTGTAATTAATTGTAGATTTGGGCCAGAGGGCAAAACCACAGAGTTTTGATTGCGAAGACTTTGATCAGGTATAATCTGCGCGTTACAAACACTTTGGAGCGATAATGTTGTTAAGATACTTGCAATAAAATATCTGTATCTAAATCTTTTGTTTTCGATATATATACTGCAAAGAACATCGTTCATCTTAGTTCTCTTTGTAAATTTGCTATAATACATCAATATATACAGACTTGTGATTTTCTATTTTTGAAGGCAATGCAGTATGGGAAACTATGAAATTTATATGCCTAAGTACAGTTTTTTTGAGAAGCTTGAAAGATGGAAGAGCATTGCACAAACTGTTGTTGGAGCTTCAAAAGTTGTACTGACTTCTAGAAAATTAAATTTGTCACACGCTGCCTTTGGCGCATCCGTCGAGATTACTGATCGCTGTAATGCTGGATGTCATCATTGCTATGTTTACGATTCCGATTGGGATCAGAATAAACGCATGAAAGGCTACCTTCAGCTACCAGTTGCTGAGCATCGTGTTAAAGAGACGCAGGTTTATGAAACACTTGACAAGCTTAGTTCTAGGGGTATCGTTCATGTAACCCTTGTGGGGGGAGAACCACTCCTAGCACCCAAAATTATTCACTATGCTTCTAAGAAATTTCCAATCGTCTGGGTTGTTACTAATGGTGCAGCTAAGTTTCCAACAAATCTAGCTCGTTCAGTTGTTCTTAGTGTCAGCATAGATGGCTTGCCGGAAGTACACAATCAAATGCGCGACCCTCTGGGCTTCTTTGATAAGAATACTTACAATGGCCTAAGTGGTATGAGTGCAGCAATAGTTCGTAATATTAATGAGAGCGAAAGAGGTGCATTTGTTCATACTACCCTCACTAGAAGCACTTTTAAATCCTTGCCTGATATTGTTGATTGGCTTGTAAGAGATGTCCAAAAGCTACGAGGCATAATGATTTCTGGAGCAGCTATGCAATCTGTTGATGATCCAGAGGCTCTAAGTATTGATGATAGACAGCAAATTAAACGAATGATATCTGACGCAACTATTAAGTATTCTTCTAAATTATTTCCTTTTAACTCTTCTGCTGTGAATCGTTTTCTCTTTGATCCTGAAAATGTTGTTAAGCATCCTAGTCAATGTACTGTAGCTAGACGAGTAGACTCCTTTGACTTTGATGGACAGATTGTAGGTAAGTGCGTTTTAAGAGATTCTTCTAGTTGTGAAACCTGCATTTGCAACTTAACTGGATTAATGAGAGCAGTCTCAGTCAAAGATCCTGAAACTATTAGAGGGCTTTATAGCTCATGCTTTGGTTAGTCAAGCACGGTTCTTTGTCCATGATTGTCTAGCTCAATCCCTTCTTGCTACATCAGCATATTATGTACAAACGTCATAGCTACGAAGGGGGTAAAACTTTCTATTCCCATGTCTTCATTTGCTGCTGAATGGTTGTAATCCCAGCCGCTGCCAAGCGCCGGATCTGATTCTGGGTGATGTTAGCCACCT
>CAZVFM010000289.1:0-3389 GCA_964626095.1 uncultured Roseivirgaceae bacterium
TATGTCATCTATCAATTTTTGAGAAAATATAGCAGTTGATATACCAAGAGTGGCTATCAATAATCCAAGAATCAATGCAACGACTAAAACATCAAAATCACTTTTGATCAAATTCCTTATCCAATTCAATCTGCGGTTATTACTGTTTTTATGTTTAATAAAATCCTGGTTTGGAACAAGTCTTAATAAAGATTTTGATTGCCATATTTTTTCAAGTTCCGCAATAGTATAATTCAATATCCCCCTTGATGGATCTCCGATTAATAAAGACTCATCATTATTGAACCCATAAAAAACAAGGTAATGTTGAATTTTGTTGTCTATAATTACATGGAGTATAGCCGGTTCATTGATTTCATAAAGACTATATAACGAATCTGCCTCTAATCCCTCCGCATTCAACCCCAAATGAGATGCGGCCTGGTAAAGACCAAGCAAAGAAGTACCTTGTTGAGTGGTCCCACTTATCTCTCTTAGCCGCTCAAGAGAAACCTCCCCTCCATAATACCTAATAATTGTTGCCAAACATGCTACCCCGCAGTCTGACTGCCCTTGCTGTAAAACAAAGGATTTCTTTATGTGCTTTCTCAAGTAAAATCAGCTACAAAATTAAAATATTAAATCTCCATTATTGCGATTGTGGCTGGGTAAATAGAACACTTTGGGTCGTAGTAGAATCGCATTGTACTCTCTTATCGCTTTACGTTGCAAAACCCTGTCTGAAATGCTCATACCAAATGAGGCAAGCATCACTCCCAAAAAAATATTTTCATTATTTCTTAAGTTTATAGCTGCAGCCTGTCGGTCTCTTGCTATTTGTGAAAATATCCAAACAAACAGACCTGTATTAATCAGCCTATTTAAATCACGTATGGTATGGATATTCTTAATTGTCTGATCTACCTTTTGATCATCTATGGCATGCAAGGGGATCACCAAAGCATTAAAATTCGTTCGCTTGGTGCCAAAGTAGTATTTGCCATTTTCTATTACGATGGGTTGCAAATCTACCCTAATTGATTTTGGCTCTACCTGAGCATGAAGATTTAAATAAAAAAAAGCAAAGACAGAAAAAGCTGAAATTAGTCTCATATTCAACTTATTTTTTCTCCTTTACTTTACCCATTCTTTTAAATACGTACCTCATACCGTTTCCCTGTAAAAGAATTAATGAATCATTTCTAATCTCGTATTGGCTTGAAGTTGCCTTTGGTGTAACCTTATCCGAAATCTTTTCTCCTTGAATGGTTAAATAGCCGTTACTTGCAGCCCATGCAAATTTGGGCAGTGTGATCTTATTGTTAGTAGATTCAATTATCTTGCTGGTATATGGTGATCTTATTTCCAGATCGCCATTTTTATAGAATACATATTCCATTCCCTGCATAGCAGGATCTACTTTCAATTGCACCCCATTAGAATCCAAAATATACTTCAAAAGCCATCTGCCCAAAAGAGTATAATCCAGTGCTTGAAAAGCGCTGTTGTCAGTTTTCAATCTCCGCAATTCATTTACTTCTATTACTTGCTTTGAATACTCTCTATTCAAATTGATCTTTGTGTAACCTATACATATAATCAGACCAGCTAAAAACAGAAAAATAATCAGTGCGTTTTTTATCATAGAGTTAATGAATTAATAACCAATACTTTCAATATAGCTAAAATAGTTAGTGCGCCAAAATATGTTCCAAAAATCCATATGCAACTGCTTTTGAATTTAATCCCTTTCATCTCTGAAAACTGATAAGCTAAAATCAGGCAAAATAGAATATCGATAAAACTAAAAGAACTAAAAAACCTCCTTAAAGATCCCCATTCAGAAAGTTTAAACACATCCAAAAAAATTCCAAATGTAAAAGGAGCAAAGGAGTTCAAATCACTAAAATTATAACTTCCCAAAAAAGTAAACCATACAAATTTTACTATATCAGGTATAAGATACACGAAATATATCGGGACCACTAAGCCAAAATTTTCTCTTAAGCTATAGTTCACTTTAACCACAAAAAATCCAATCGACAAAATGAAGACAATGCCACAAACCTTAACTGAGGTCGCTATCATTTGCCCTAGTATAGTGAAATAGAGAGCCCTTTTGCTTTCAGCTGCACCCTCTACTAAAGCAATGGCTGTTGCCTCATCAAAAATTTCTAGATAATTTTGTAATAAAATATCTTCAGTAAATAATGAACTCACTAAATAAGTTGTTATACTCTTTGTAAAAAGTAAAAGTATAAACAGTCTTAAAATATGAGAGGTAGATTTGTTCATTCTGATGTACCTAAAACTATGAAAGGGTGTCAATCCCTTCATAGTTTTATCAAAACATCTACTATTGAATTATACAGTTTACCCAAGCCATCCATGCTACACTCATCACCGACATCCAAAAATTATAAGCTGGCCAATCTTCCTCTTGCTGAGCAGTCATCGCAGCATCTCCTGCAGCCACCCATGCTGAAAGATAACCTTCACAACCACCTTGAATTTCTTCCATTTTTTCAAAACTTAACTTTTTCATAATGATAAATTTTAGTTAAAAACCGGAAGAATCACCGCCCCGGCTTCGTTTCTTACACAAATAAAATTGTATAAGGTATTTGAAGATCGGCTGCTTAACTATGAAAAAGCTTAACGAAAGGTTATAATTTTATAACAAAAAGTTATAATTTTAAGAGAATAGAACTAATCTATCATCTAGCTTATGATTAAACTTGGATCCCGTATTCGACAATTGCGTAATACAAAAGGCTGGTCTCAACAAGCTGTGGCAGACCATCTTAATATGTCACAGGTCAACTACCACAAAATAGAAAGTGATAAGGCTCAACCCAGGCTTGAGCAATTAGAGAAGATAGCCGAATTGTTTGAAATTTCAATCCTTGATTTAATTGACCAAAATAAAAACACATTCCATATACAACATAATCAGCATAGCCAAAATGGAATTGTAATGATGAGCGGGGATGTGGATCTATATAATAAGCAGCTTCAGGCTAAAGAAGAAATCATTAAATTAAAAGAAGAAAAAATTCAGTGGCTGCAAAAACAAATTGAGGAATTTAAGAGAAAAAAGAACTGACTTTAAAAGTAGATAGAAATTCAGTCTGTCGCATCTGCCTTAAACTTTGATAGGTCTGGCCGATGAAGTCGCTTGCGTTCCAACTCATAGTTATAAATTGCCTCCCCCAGGTTCTTCATAAAAGGTAGGCCCAGCTCTTCATATTCGTAAGTGCCGTCATTAAAGGTCTGATTGCGGTTTACCAGTATGGTAGCCGAAAGCATGAACTCAATATTGTGCTCAAAATCGATGATGTAGGCATTATCGGTAAGGTATCCATAAGCCTGTCCTATTTTATTGAAGATTTTAATATGCTCAGGTATGA
>CAZVFM010000290.1:0-3371 GCA_964626095.1 uncultured Roseivirgaceae bacterium
CTCGGGAGGAGAGAGAAGTACGAGTATTCTTTTTGATGCAAATAAAGAAGATGGCAAGAAGGAGTTAAAACAAAAAACCGGCCTCGCGATAAAGCGATAAGCCGGTCTCTTCAGATCGTAAGCGCTGCTTAGAAATTGAATCCACCTTGTCCTTCTGTAGGAGCAGGAGCTGGGGTGGGTGCAGGAGCAGGTGCCGGAGCTGCTTTTTTAGCAGCTGGCTTTCTTGCCCTTTTCTTCGGCTTGCTTTTTTTAGCTGCAGGTTTAGCTGCTGCTTTTTTAGCAGGCTTCTTAGCGGCTTTCTTCTTAGTTGCTTTCTTAGCAACTTTCTTTTTTGCTGCTTTTTTAGCAGGCTTCTTAGCGGCTTTCTTCTTAGCGGCTTTCTTAGCAACCTTCTTTTTTGCTGCTTTCTTTGCAGGCTTCCTGGCTGCTTTCTTAGCTTTCTTCTTTGCCATAGTTGTTGTTAATTATTTTGTAAAACTTTAAAGTTATCGCAAAGATATAAGGCATTGTTGTTAATAATGCAAACAATAGAAAAAATGATTGAAGATTTATGAAATAGTTTCATCTCTCTTTCAAATTCACTTTCTCATATAAGCATCTCTCACGGATTTAAACTCAGACCCTTCTTTCCATGAGGGCCACTGATCTGTGTTTGCAACTCGCTTTCCAACTTTATAAAGTAACTGCACATCTTCAACTGCGCCACTGAGGTTCCATCGCGCAGTATCGTACTGATCTGATGGTCGGTGATAATATTTGGCTGTATACTCATCCTGTAATTGCTTCCCGTAAGCATGACCTTTTTCGAAATGATCTGTCCCTGTACTCGTATAAAGGGCAGGAATGCCCACTTTAGCAAAATTGAAATGATCGGAGCGGAAGTAGTAGCCTGCCACCGGATTGGGTTCAGGGGAGACATATCTGCCTGCTTTTGTCGCTTCATCTCGCAGGTAGTCTTCCATTTCGGATTGCCCCATACCCACCAGCACAATATCCTTCATCTTGTCGTAAGGATTAATGCCGTCAATATTGATATTGGCTACGGTTCTTTCTTTAGGATAAACTGGATTTTCAGCGTACCAGGCCGAACCCCAAAGTCCTTGCTCTTCTGCAGTTACAAAAAGAAAAATTACTGTTCTTTCGGGAGTTTTTTCTGTGGCAAATGCTTTAGCGATTTCCAGCAAAGCTGCTGTGCCGCTCGCATTATCCAGTGCACCATTGTAAATGCTGTCTCCGCTTTCATCTGGTTTACCTATGCCCAAATGATCCCAATGTGCTGTATAGATGATGTATTCGTTAGGTCTTACATTGCCTTCTACTTTGGCAATCATATTGTAGGTCTTGTCATAACTGGCTTCTACTGCAATAGTTGTTGAAATATTTACTCTCATGGGTTCACCCCGAAAACCTGGCTTATGTGCCTGAGATAGCTTTTCGGCATAATTCATACCTGCTGCTTCAAAGAGTTTTCGTGCTGTAGTATTCGAAACCCAACCCAACATGGCACACTCGTAGGGTTCGTTGTCTCTTGGATCGAGGTAAAGCTTTGCTGCGTTCCAGTTGTTTTGCACTACCCAGAAGCCATAACCTGCCGGCACATCATCATGCACTATTAGACATCCTTTGGCGCCTTGTCGCGCAGCCTCTTCAAATTTGTATGTCCAGCGACCATAATAAGTCATGGTGTTGCCTTTAAACAAGGTGGAATCTCCGGTGCCAAATCCGGGATCGTTTACAAATACAACTACGATTTTATCTTTCACGTCAATTCCTTCATAATCATTCCATCCGAATTCAGGTGCCACTACACCAAAGCCGGCAAATACAAGTTCTTCATCTTGTAGTTCAATATTTTCTTCTCTGCGTTGCGTCCAGATTACATAGTCTTTGAGTCCTTCTAAAGCGAAATTTCCTTTTGGCGATTTAATCATCATATGGCTTGCAGCAACAGTTTTAATCTCTACCATGGGCACTTCTTGCATGTAGCTTTCTCCATTACCAGGCTGCAATCCGATTTCTTTAAATTGGGTTTCGAGGTATTCCAGTGTTTTCACTTCACCCTCGGTAAAAGGCATACGACCCATGAATTCATCTGAAGCAAGGGTGATGATGTGTTGTTCGAGAGCTTCTTCGCTGAAGAGGTATGTTGCAGGTTCTCTTTCGGTTTTACAGCCAACAAGACTGAATCCCGCTATTGCAACAGTTAAGAAAATGCATTTTTTCATTTTATGGTGGTTTAATGGATTACAAGTTTAGCCAAAGTACTGTGAATTGGGTCAACCGTTATTGTAAAACCCGATGAAGAAATATATAAAGTGTAGGAAATAAAAAAGGTCAACATGCAAATGCTGACCTTAGGTTGAGTATCAATTTGGTGCTTAATAACGTCTTGGTCTTTCTGATCTTGCGCGTGAATCTTTTCTTCCTTTAAATCCGCCACGGCTATCACTTCTATTGCCTGCGTACCTGCTTCCTCCCCCAGACTTTTTATCCCCACGTCCTCTGCCTGATCTTCCACCGGCATCTCCTGCTTTTTCTGAGGAAAGTTCAACGCGAACCTGGCGGCCCTCGAATTCAACACCTTGCATACCATTAACAATTTCTTCACTGCGGCCTTTCTCTACTTCAAAGAAAGAGTAAGCTCCCTTAATATCTATCCTTCCTACTGCCGCTCCTTTAACCTTACAACACTCATCAAGCATTTCAAGAAGGGAAGCTTTATCAAATTCATCCATCTTACCTAAGTTGATGAAATACCTGTCTCCGGTTGAATAACGCTCGCTGCTTCTGCTGTCAGATTTCGCATTGGCATTCAGATCGGGTGCATTTCTATAATAGTCAAGAAAACGGTTGAACTCTAAGGAAGCAAAGCGTTTAATCAGTTGCTCTTTGCTTAAGTCTTTCAAATCTTCATAGATGGCCGGTAAAAATTCAGCCAGTTCTTCTTCATTCACTTTTACTTCATGCACTTTGTGCATCAGTGCAAGTAACTGCTTCTGACAAACTTCTTGTCCGCTAGGTACCATTACCCTGGTAAAATTGGTTTTCAGCGATTTTTCAATTTGTCTGAGTTTCCCTTGCTCTTTTGGATTGACCATCGCAATGGAAACGCCCTTCTTACCTGCTCTGGCGGTTCTTCCGCTGCGGTGGGTATAGAATTCCATTTCATCCGGAATGTTCAAGTGAATTACGTGTGTGATGTCTTCTACATCAATACCACGTGCGGCCACATCAGTAGCAACCAAAATCTGAACAGAACGCTGTCTGAACTTCATCATCACCCGGTCGCGTTGCTGCTGACTCAAATCACCATGCAATGCATCGGCATTGTAGCCATCTTTGGTTACGGAGTATAGGGAGGCGCCATAAAG
>CAZVFM010000291.1:0-3364 GCA_964626095.1 uncultured Roseivirgaceae bacterium
CGTTTACTTTACCTTTATAAATAAGGGCAGCATCAAAACTTCGTAAATTATTGATATGCTTTTGCCTTAAATCAAGTAACTCTCCTTCAAACTGAGGAACCAAAACGTTGTATCCTGATTTCTCCATATAATCAATCAAAGGGCGAACCGCATCTACATCTAACCTGTCGTGAACCAGGTAAACCGACTTGCCATTGCTGTCTTGCAATTTTGCTTTGTCGTATGCGGTTTCAAGGAGCTCTTCACGCACAATATTTTTGAAATCTTCGAGTGGTGTTTGTAAAATTTCTGCGCCCTCTTGTGCATCTACATCTCGCTTAATATTCTCTATGAAATTTCTTTGCTTTTCGCTTGCATTTTTCAGGTCAGGAGAAATCCAGATTAATCGGGAGAAAATTTCCCTTTTGGAACCAACAGATCTACTTTTTTCTGCGGCAATTTTATTTTGAATTTCAACAATGGATTTATCAGCACCTTCTGGTATTTCACCATAGGCATTACCAATAAGATGTATCGACAAGCTTGATTGTTCAATGTCTTTTTCAACCGATTTTTCAAGTTCGCTTAACTGCTGGGGTAGGGTATAGGTGGGCAAAACTATGTATCCATGTCTAAGCAATTCTCTCTTAATGATATTGCGTTGCACTGTAAGATCGTGCCCGGTTTCAGCCAGGTAAATAACTTTTCTTTTAAATATGTTCTTTACTTCTTTTTTATCTCCGGTTGCTTTTAGTTCAATAAGAGTTTCGTGGATATCGTAAGCAAGGTCAACCATTTTCATCCAGTAATGTTTTTCGGCATCAAGACTAAAGAAATCGGTGTACTCTTTGGATGCACCCGTTTCAATATCCTGCTGAAACATATCGTAAGGAAGTAGCTCGCGAATGCGTGGTGGTTGCTCTTCGTATCTAATTTGATTTTTAATTACCTTAAATATTCTACTTTTACCTGGTGTACTTTCGGTGATTTTGTAAAACGATTCAAGTGTATCGAGACAACGCCCTGAGTTGATGTACTCATTGGAGAGAATAACTACCATTACAGCGGCATTGTCGAGTGTAGAAGCGCTGAGACTGTCAAATTCAGATTTCAGCATGATATTGGGTTTTTCACCCAATACCTGGTAAAGCATCAGCTCAAGAAATTTTTTAAAGTAGTCTACCCAACCATCTTTGTTTTTCTCTTTTGCTTCGTTGTCTTTATCAGCAAATGACAGTACTACATCAATTTCAAAAGCCATTGTTTATGCTTGGTTTAAATTTTCAATTTTTTCTTCTGCAGTTACATTGCGTATAAGTCCCTGCGCAAGTTCGTGATGGTTAGCCAATACAAAATAGAAATCAAGCAAATCAATACTAAATATTACGCACCTGCTTTTAGCTTGTATAGAATTTCCAATTATTGGATTTGCTTCATTTCTTATATCTCCAATTATATCGTCAACCACAAGCTCAGTCACTAAGTTTTCATCCATAAAAAGCCTGGCATCGCCATGCGCCACAACAAACAGCTGACTGTTTTCTTCGGTTGGATCGTAGCTATATTTTTCATTAGGCTTAAGAATGATGGGTTTGATTTTATCAGACATATCACTAAGCAACGATCCTGAAATACCCTGGAAGAGTGGTAATTTTTTAATGAACATTACCATCTCTACCCAAAGGAAAAACCCATCTTCAAGCCCATCAACCAATTGGTTGTTTTGTAAGGAGGTATCCAAAAATCTTCTTTCCTGTACGGTTAATCTTTCGGATATGGTTTCATATACTTTCTGATCCTTATTATAAATTACCCATGCGGCTACTTCTTGTAACAATTTGTCACGATTGAACATTTGCCCAATTAAGCCCCGACTCACCCTAAACTCAGGAAGATAGGCTGCCGCATGTATTGCACATGCTTTTGTCCATCGGTTGTTTTGATTAAAATCGCGATTAATAATGTAGTTGATTACCTGTATTTCGTTATAATTTTCTCTAGGAAAATGAATCTGGAGTAATTCTATTTTCTTATCAATAGTAATGTCATCGAAGAGAGGAACAAGTTTTGGTTTCAATTCTTCATCAAGAAAAATATCCATAAGTTCAAGTGCGAAAGCTACACCATCAGCGGTGCCCGACTCCACATTGTCGCGCACCAATTGAACTGATTCAGGATCATAAAGAATTGACATTAGGATGGTAATCTGGTCAAAATTTTCTGCTACTTCTTCCTTAAGCGCTTCACGCAAATACTCGTACCTCTCTTCTTTAGGGATTTCATTTATTGCTGCAAGGTTCCAGATGGTTTTGCCAACTTCAGTTTCTAGTAAAGCAATAATGGAGGTGCGTTCCTGCGATTTGGCCCTGTAGTTGAAATATCTTAAGGAGTATACAATTTGTTTAACGATGCGTTTATCAGGGTAGTCAATTTTTCTCCAAAGCAATTTCATGGCTTCTGTTCCGCCAATATGACCAATGATCTGCACAATTTTGAGCATCACTAAATCTCGCTGACCTGATTTATGAAATGCAGCTTCTAGAGCAGCGAGTGCGGGTTCGCCAGCTTCTTTAAGTGCGGCAATGGCCTGATGACTGAAGCTGGGGGAGGAGAGTAATTCAATAAGTACAGGCCAGGTTTCAGGGCGCTTAACTTTTCTGGCTGTAATTAGTGCTTCATTTCTTACAACAGGATCAATGTCGCGTAACAATTCAAGTAAAATGAAAATATTTTTTGGACTGATTAGTTTTCGCAAAAGTTTGGCCGCAAGCATACGATCATTTTTCTTAACCGATTTGCTAAGTTTCATTAGTTTCTCAGGAGAGATTGATAATAAGTCGCTGTCTTCAACTTCGGTTTGCGCCTGCCTTGCCAGGTCGCGAATGCTCTGATCTTTACCATCAGGCGATTCAATATTTAATTCCTGAATTTTTTCTTTCGCGTATTGTTTTATTCTTTGAGATGCACTATCAACTAATCTCAGTAATGTTGATTCGTATAGCGCAGGCTCAAGCCTTTGCATGAGTTTTAGTCCATACAATACTTTTTCCTCAGTTTCGCTATTTATTTCTTTCTCTAATACTCTGTCAAGAGCATATTCTCTACTTATATTAACAGCAGCTTTTTCTTTGTTTTTGACTAAGGTACTTTGCAATGTTTCTTTGTAGAAATTATGCATGCGGCCGACAGTCCAGTACCAAACCCCAATAATTGGAATCGCCAAAAGGACGATATAAATAAGGTCAATAAAATCTACTTTAGTAAACAACAATATAATTGCACCACCCACAAGATTGGCAAATGCGGCAAAAACACCCTCTACTTTTGTTTGTACGTCAAACCTATATTCAGAATCAACAGGAAGAAAATAAAGTTTGAATGCCGG
>CAZVFM010000292.1:0-3361 GCA_964626095.1 uncultured Roseivirgaceae bacterium
TTTCGTTTTAACCAATCCATCCTGGAGCTCAATTTTCCTGTCGGCCAATGCGGCCAACTCTTCATTATGGGTAACAATCACAAATGTCTGACCCATTTTTTCTCTCAATTCAAAAAACAAATCATGTAACTCCTTGGCATTGCCGGAGTCCAGGTTACCACTGGGTTCATCTGCAAGAATTAATTTCGGAGAATTGATCAGCGCCCTGGCCACAGCTGTGCGCTGTTGCTCTCCACCCGAAAGCTCCGAGGGTTTGTGTTGCGCACGTGAAGCAACACCCAGTAAGTTCAGCAACTCCATGGCCCGATCTTTCAACACCTTCTCATGCGTACCTGCAATAAAACCCGGCATCATCACATTTTCCAGGGCACTGAATTCCGGTAGAAGATTATGAAACTGAAATACAAAACCAATGTGCTGGTTCCTGAATGCCGCCAGCGCATTACGCTCCAACGCAAACAAGGAAGTATCCTCTATCATCACCTTACCCTGATCCGGATTGTCCAATGTACCTATAATGTGGAGTAAGGTACTTTTACCGGCACCCGAAGCGCCTATTATAGCCAATACTTCCCCCCGTTTTACCTCCAGGTCAACACCCTTCAGCACCTGAAGCGCTCCGTAACGCTTATGAACATTGCTGGCATGAAGAATTGTACCCTTGTCGTTCATTTTCCTTGAATTAGTAGTGCAAAAACAATAGTTTCGCTGCAAAATACACAATCAATGAACATACACGAATACCAGGCAAAAGACATTCTCCGCAAATACGGAGTAGCCGTTCAGGGCGGCATTGTAGCCGATAAACCCGAAACTGCACTGGCTGCTGCCAAAGAACTGCAAAAAGAAACCGGTACAAAATGGTTTGTGGTAAAAGCCCAGATCCATGCAGGGGGGCGTGGAAAAGGTACAGTGAAAGAAACCGGCTCTAAAGGCGTGGTACTGGCCAAAAGCCTGGATGAAGTACCTGAAAAAGCCGGGGCAATTTTAAATGGTACCCTGGTAACTATTCAAACCGGTGCCGAAGGTAAGTTGGTAAACAAAGTACTTATTGCCGAGGATGTGTATTACCCCGGTGAATCTGAACCTAAAGAATTTTACATGAGCATTTTGCTCGACCGCGCTACCTCAAAGCATGTGATCATGGCCTCTACCGAAGGAGGTATGAACATAGAAGAAGTGGCAGAGAAGACTCCGGAGAAAATCATCAAGGAATGGATAGATCCTGCTGTTGGTCTGCAGGCATTCCAATCAAGAAAAGTGGCCTTCGCCTTAGGATTGGAAGGCAATGCCTTTAAGGAAATGCTGAAGTTCATCAATGCTTTGTATACCGCATTCCTCGCTACAGATTCCTCCATGTTTGAAATCAATCCGGTTTTAAAAACCTCGGATAATAAAATTATTGCAGTAGATGCAAAAGTCAATCTTGACGACAATGCACTGTACCGCCACAAAGACCTGGCAGAACTGCGCGACCTCAGTGAAGAAGATCCCCTCGAAGTGGAAGCCGCTAATTCGGGTTTGAATTATATCAAACTCGATGGCAATGTAGGCTGTATGGTGAATGGCGCAGGATTAGCCATGGCCACGATGGACATCATTAAACTTTCGGGTGGTGAACCGGCCAACTTCCTGGATGTTGGTGGTGGCGCCAATGCCGAAACAGTAGAAGCGGGTTTCAGAATTATACTTAAAGATCCCAGTGTAAAAGCCATACTCATCAATATTTTCGGAGGCATTGTGCGTTGCGATCGTGTAGCCTCGGGTGTGGTAGAAGCCTACAAGAAAATTGGCGATATCAAAGTGCCTATCATTGTGCGCTTGCAAGGGACTAATGCAGAAGAAGGCGCCAGGATCATTGCCGAAAGTGGATTGAAAGTTTATCCGGCCATCTTACTTAAAGACGCGGCAGATAAAGTGAAAGAACTCTTAGGTTAACACTACACCTGCAAATAGCAAATTGGTTTTTGTCGTCCTGTATATTAAGGACGACAAAATCCTCATTCTCAAATCATCCACGCTACAAGGCATTCCCTTTAAACCGCTCCATCGTCACTGAGCTTTCACTGCTGATGCCCTCGGCTTTAAATACTTTAAGAAGGGTCTTCACTAAAATTTTTAAGTCCAACACAAAAGATTGTCTGTTAACATACCAAACATCATAGGCAAATTTCTGTGGCCAGCTGATCGTATTGCGTCCGTTAACCTGCGCCCAACCTGTAATGCCCGGCTTCACCTCGTGTCTTCTTTTCTGATCTTCATTGTATAAAGGCAAGTACTCAACCAGTAAGGGCCTCGGACCAACAATCGACATATCTCCTTTTAACACATTGATTAGCTGCGGCAACTCATCCATAGAAGTCTTGCGAATGAATTTACCTATGCCGTACAGTCGTTGTTCATCAGGTAATAATTCACCCTCTGCATCGCGATCGTCACTCATGGTTTTAAACTTGATCAGCCGGAAAAGTTTTTCGTCTTTACCGGGGCGCGCTTGAATAAACCAGACATTGCCCTTATTGCTTATCGCCAAAATAATCATCACAAGTAAAAGCAAAGGACTGCTAATGATCAGGACAATCAGCGCACTGAGTTTATCGAAAAAAGGCTTGACGAAATAACGGTACAAGGTACAGGTTCAATTTTTTTTGGAAATTAGAATAGATTCAAAGCTTTTACAAGTAAAACAAGTAGGATGTACGCACTAGGCCCTGCACATTACCAGGAACCCGGGGTTTAAAAGTTCCGCTTTATTGTAACTCAACTCTTCCTGTTTTCCTTCCTGCAAAACAGATACTCCCAGAGCGTTAACTATAGCTTGTGCCGCTGCAGTATCCCATTCCATGGTGGGCGCAAATCTTGGATATACATCTGCTTCTCCTTTGGCAATTAACATAAACTTAAGGCTGCTTCCTGCCGATACCAATTGTGGTTCGGTAAGCTTATCTATAAATGCCCTTGTCTCTTCGTTGAGGTGCGAACGCGAAGCCACTACCCTTAAATGATGTGCAGACAAATCTGTAGGATTAGCTGCTTGTAACGGATGCACAATCCCATTATGTTTCAGGTATGCCCCCTCACCCACAATTCCATAAAAAACTTCTCCGGTCACAGGAACTGCTACCACGCCTAACATTGGTTTATGGTTTTCAATCAAGGCAATGTTTACGGTAAACTCTCCATTGCGTTTGATGAACTCTTTGGTGCCGTCAAGCGGATCTACCATCCAGAAGCGCTTCCAGTTTTTTCGCACTTCATAAGAAATGTCTTTTCCCTCTTCACTTAATATAGGAAGTGCTGTCTGCTCAAGAATTTTTACAATGGCATGATGCGCCCGCTTATCTGCAAGGGTAAGTGGTGA
>CAZVFM010000293.1:0-3350 GCA_964626095.1 uncultured Roseivirgaceae bacterium
GGCACCGGACCAATGCCCATAACAGCAGGATCAACTCCGGCTATAGCCATTGACTTAACCATAGCTATCGGCTTAAGATCAAATTGCTTCAGTGTTTTTTCATTTACAATCAAAGCCGCGGCTGCACCATCGTTAATACCTGATGAATTGCCCGCTGTTACTGTTCCATCCTTCTTAAAAGCAGGTTGTAACTTTGTCAACTGTTCTATGGTGCTGCTTCGTGGATGTTCGTCTTTATCAAAAATTATATCATCCCCTTTGCGCTGAGGCACATGTACTGCAACAATTTCATTCTCAAATTTTTTGGCTTGATGTGCCTGCTCGTACTTCTCTTGCGATGATAAAGCAAAGCGGTCTTGTTCTTCCCGGCTGATTTTCCATCGCTCAGCTACATTCTCCGCGGTTTCTCCCATGGAATAGGGGTGGTACAATTTTGCAAGTTGCTTGTTTACAAAGCGCCAGCCCATGGTTGTATCATACACTTCAGCCTTGCGAGAATAAGCTTCTTCAGGCTTGGCCATAACAAAGGGTGCGCGACTCATACTCTCTACGCCACCCGCTATGTAAGCTGCACCTTCACCCAGCATTAATGCTCGTGACGCATCCATAATCGATTGCAAGCCGGAAGCACAAAGCCTGTTCACTGTTAATCCCCCAGTTTCAATTTTTAGTCCGGCCAATAGCAAAGCCATACGTGCAACATTGCGGTTGTCTTCCCCACTTTGATTGGCGGCACCCAAAATTACATCTTCAATAATGGCAGTATCCAGCGATGCGTTTCTTTCGATAAGCTTTCTGATTACATGAGCAGCCAGGTCATCGGGCCGCACCGTGGCCAATGTTCCTCCAAATTTTCCTATGGGGGTTCTTACCAGATCAACAATGTAGGCGGTTTGCATAAATGGGCGCTATTAAATCTTCTGCAAATTAATTGATTCATGCTAACTTGCGCCTTTACTCAAAATACTATGTGGCAAAGATTACAAACCGTGTTTTTGGTACTGATGATTATCAGCCTTATCGCCAGTATTTTGTTTCCTATCTGGCGACTTGATTTAAATAATGGCAATTACAAAGCATTATATGTACTTCAATACACCGAAAAAATCGAGGATATTAAAACCGTAATTTATTGGCCTTTTGCCATTACGGCCACACTGATTGCGGCTGCCATTACCTTAGGTATTATTGAAATCAGGCGATACGATAACCGCATGCTGCAAATGAAGATGGGGGCCTTCAATTCTTTACTTCTTGCCGGATGTATGGTTTGTGCGGTGGTCTTTGCCAACCAATTGGTAAAAGAAAACCCTGATGGCTGGAAATACGGGTTGGGACTTTACCTTCCTGGTGTTGCAGTTGTGCTTAACCTTTTGGCCAACCGCTTTATCCGAAGAGACGAAAAGATTGTCCGCGACTCGGAACGCATACGTTAAAATGCCGTATATATCCATATGAAAGGTACGGCAGTTTATATATTGTCTGCATTGCTGTTTTTACTTCCATCCTGCGATGATGAACTTAGAAAAACTGAATTAACCGGCTCTTACAGGGTAAAATATTCCGGTATTCGTAAAAATTTTAATTTAACTGTCAGGCGAAGCAACTATACTGATCTCAAAGTAAACACCCGCTGGCATCCACTTTATCCCGATTTTAATGTACACGTAGAAATTGATGGAAGCACGCTGAAAATCCCCAAACAGATAATTAACGGCCTCATTGAAATAGAAGGAGAGGGAACTTACCATAGGCGATCCGAAGAAATAAGCTTTAACTACACCCTCAATCGCAAAGACGAGCTTTCTATATTCGGCAGAAGAAACTCAGATTAAGCCAATAATTTTATCGAATCCTCCTTTAGCGCTGTCATGTTGTCAGTTTTAAGCTGCATGGAATGGATTTTGTCCAGCAAAGCCAGTTAACAAACGATTAAAAAACATGGCAGTAGCAGAAGAAAAAGGCACGATTTCCATTCATACCGAGAATATTTTTCCCATCATCAAAAAATTTCTCTATTCTGATCACGAGATCTTTTTGCGCGAACTTGTTTCCAACGCGGTTGATGCCACTCAAAAATTGAAGAAGCTTGCCTCATTGGGTGAATACAATGAAGAACTTGGCGACACCACCATTGAAGTGGCCTTCGATAAAAAGAAAAAAACCATTACTGTAAAAGATAAGGGCATCGGCATGACGGCCGATGAAGTGAAAAAATATATCAATCAGATCGCCTTCTCGGGTGCAGCTGAGTTCGTAGAAAAATTCAAAGACAAAACCGATGCGAAAGACATCATCGGAAAATTTGGTTTGGGTTTTTATTCTTCATTCATGGTGGCAGATAAGGTTGAGATCGTCTCACGTTCTTATCAAGCATCAGAAACCGAAGCTGCACACTGGACCTGCGATGGTTCTACCGAGTTTTCTATTCTGCCTGCTGCAAAAGGAGAAAGAGGAAGCGAAGTTATTCTGCACATCAACAAAGATTCAGAAGAGTTTCTGGATGAGTTTCGGATAAAAGGAATCCTTGATAAATATTGCAAGTTCTTACCTGTAGCCATCAAATTCGGAACAAAAGAAGACAGTGTTGAAGACGGTGAAGATAAAGATGGCAAGAAAAAATATAAGACGGTAACCAGCGATCGCATCATTAACAATACCGAGCCGCTCTGGACCAAGTCACCCAAAGATTTGAATGATGAGGATTATCTGAAGTTTTATAAAGAGCTTTATCCTTTCTCAGAGGATCCGCTCTTCTGGATTCACCTCAATGTGGATTACCCGTTCAACCTTACCGGCATTCTGTATTTCCCTAAGGTGAAAAATGATTTCGAATTACAGAAAAATAAAATTCAACTCTATTCACGTCAGGTCTTTATAACCGATGAGGTAAAAGATGTAGTACCTGATTTCTTGATGCTATTGCATGGTGTAATTGATTCTCCGGATATTCCATTGAATGTATCGCGCAGTTATTTGCAGAGCGATTCGAACGTAAAGAAAATTAATGCACACATCACCAAGAAAGTTGCTGATAAATTGCAGGAGCTCTTCAAAAAAGAACGCGAAGGTTTCGAAAAGAAGTGGGACGATATCGGCATATTCGTAAAGTACGGGATGATAAGCGAAGAGAAGTTTTACGAAAAAGCCAAAGACTTTGCACTGCTTAAAAATGTAGACAGCAAATATTTCACTTTAGATGAATACAAAGAAAAGGTAAAAGAAAGCCAAAGCGATAAAGACAAGCAAACCATCTATTTATACACAAACGATGTGGCCAAACAAGACATCTATATTCAAGCAGCGAAAAAGAAATCATATGATGTTTTGTTGTTAGATGGTATTCTCGA
>CAZVFM010000294.1:0-3344 GCA_964626095.1 uncultured Roseivirgaceae bacterium
GGGTGGAGTCCCCGAAGTGGCACAATCGGGGCAAGGATACGGAGAAGCTGAGGGCGTTCGTGGAAGGGCAGTTAAGGGTTGTGACTAACCCCATACTCTAGTTACTGAAGAAAAACAGCACCTACAAAAACAATAGTAAAGTAGATGCATTGACAATCTCTTACTAAGACTTATTTATTGCATAAGAGTTGACAATATATTCTTTTTGAATAAAAGTATGTATGGAGTGATGTCAAGCATCATGTGGCTAAATTAGAGAAAAAAGAAATGAGTCCTGCCTATTTTGATACTTTAGTTGAAAGATTTGGATACGACAAAGAAGCAGAAAAGGCTTTTGGGAGTCATATCCACTGGGGCTACTGGGAGAATCCTAAGAATGCAGGTACAACATTAGAAGAGTTTACAGATGCACAAAAAGCACTATCTTTTAAACATTTTGAGTTTGCTCAAATAGCTCCAGGAATGAGCGTTCTAGATGCAGGGTGTGGATTTGGTGGATCAATAAGGTTATTGGATAAATTGAATACAGGTATAGATATATCTGGAATCAATATAGATACCAAGCAAGTTGAATACGCGAAATCCATAACAAAATCTAGCGACTCAAACACAATCAAGTTTTTTAATGGTGATGCATGTGATCTACCTTTTGAAGATAATTCTTTCAATGTAGTCTTTGCAATCGAATGTATATTTGCTTTCCCAGACAAATCAAAATTTTATAGCGAAGTATTTAGAGTGCTTAAGCCAGGAGGTAAACTAATAGTATCAGATTTTCTCCCTCCAAGTTTTCTTCTTTGGGCATGGAAAATTATTGAAGATTTAACAAAAAAAATCATAGGAAGAACTTATGGAAAATTCTCAGTAAGCTTTGACAGTATTGAAGGCTATAAAAGTTTAGGTAAAAGATTTGGGCTAAAACTTTATGGAAAATTAGATATCACGAAAAATACCATCCCAACCTATACAATAGTAAATAAACTAATGCAAAAAGACAGAAGAAAAGAAATGCTTTATTCTACAAAAGCATTAGAACTATTATCAAGGCTTGGAATATTGAAATACACTATCCTATCATTTCAAAAAGATGCATAGTTAAATGTTCCCCTGGAAAAATATACTTATCACGATGTTTTTGGGAGTATCTTATATATTCCCAATGGGTTCAAAAGCACAGATTACGGCAGATCAGAGTTTACAAAATCCAAGTTTCATAATTCAAAATAATTCGATAATAACAATTACTGGTGGCACAAGAGCAGGAAATAACTTACTGCATTCATTCTCCACTTTTAATATTCTAACAAACCATAATGCATACTTCAATAATAACCTCTCAATCTCAAATATTATAGCTAGAGTTACAGGAAATACAATATCAAATATTGATGGCTTAATATCGACAAATGGCAGTGCAAATTTATTTATTATCAATCCAAATGGGATAATATTTGGCGAGAATGCTCGATTATCAGTTGGCGGTTCTTTTACAGCTAGCACCGCAAATAAACTAATATTTGATGATGGAAGTATTGCCATAAATCAACAGAAACCAATACTAACAGTTGGAATACCAGTAGGATTGAATCTAGAATCAAATTCAGGAGAAATAACAGTAAATGGAATTCCCAGAACAATAATATCAAATGAATTAGGACAACCAATTATTACTACTGGATTCCCAACAGGCTTAGCAGTCAGTAACGGCAATATAAACTTAATAGGGAATGGGATAAAGCTGAATGGAGGAACACTATCCTCTAATGGAGGTAACTTAAACTTAATTAGTTTAAGCAGTGGCACGGCAGTATTGAAGAATAATTTATTACTAAATACTACTCCAGCAGATATAATCACTCCAGCGGATATAACCTTAAAAAATAGATCTACTCTTGATGGAAGTGGAGTAAACGGTGGATCGATTAACTTAACAGGTAGAAATATATCCTTTGAAAATGGGTCAATAGGATTTATTCAAAATTATGGGCCATTAAGATCAGGCGATATTAAGGTTTTGGCAAGCGGCTTAATAACTGTAGATGGCCTTGCATCGGATACAAGTATTCCAAGTGGTTTATATAATTTTTCATTGGGAGGCGATGCTGGAGATATCAATATCAAATCCCTAATACTTTCTTTGTCAAATGGCGCTGCAATCAATACTAAATCATTTTCTTTTGGTAGTGCTGGAAATATCAATATAGATGCAAATAAAGTATCCGTTCTAGGATTTTCTACTTTCAACCCAAATATTATTAGTGGAATAGGCAGCTATACATTTGGTACTGGAAAGGGTGGCAATATTACAATAAATACAACAGATTTTCTTGCGAAAGATGGTGGAAGTCTAGTGGCTGGAACTTTTTCTGCTGCTCAGGGTGGATCAGTTTCAGTAATATCAGATGCCATCTTATTAGAAGGATATAATCTATTTAATGTCGTACCCAGCCAAATATCGACAATTAGCATAGGCAGCGGCAGCTCAGGCAATATTGAAATTGAGAGTAAGTCTGTAACTCTCAATAGCGGAGGCTCAGTATACTCAGTTGCACTAACGCTGGGAGATTCAGGTAACATTAAAATCTCGTCGGATACACTTCTCATTTCATCATTGTTTATATCTGGCATCCCCCCTCTAGAGTCCGTTTTTAGCCCAATTAGTTTTTCCCCGCGATTAACATTAGGATCAATTACTTCGGGCAAACTAAACCCTCCTAACAGCATAAAAGAATTGTTTGGGATTAGTGGAGATATTTCAGGGGAATCAGGAACAGTAGACATAAGCAGCAGGTCTACTCAACTTGTAAATGGTGGATTAATTAGCGTTATAAATCAAGGAATAGGTGATTCAGGAAATCTAATCATATCAGGAGAAACACTTTACCTAAAGAATGGTTTAGTGTCGGCTGAATCAAGCTCAGGAAAAGGTGGAAATATTGAATTGAATGTAGATCAATTCATAGTAAATAGTGGCAGTATTACAGCATCTGCTAACAACGGAGAGGGTGGGAATATATCTATTATAAGCGAGGTAGTCGCAGGTAATAATAGCAATTCATTTATTAATGCTGACTCAAATTCTAGCTCAGGTGGGCGAATATCAATAATATCAGATGGAATGATATTTCCAGAGAGAAACATAACAGCAAGCTCGACACTAGGCTCTAGATTTGATGGTTCTATACAAATTAATGCTTATAGTTTTACGGTAAATCCAAAATTAGTTAGTAGCATATTACCATCAAGAAATTTAACCCCTATAACATGCGATTTATATGCTTCAAAAGGAGGTAGTCCTAAAGCAGTAAGGATGCATTGTAATGGTGGATGAAGTACCAGATAGC
>CAZVFM010000295.1:0-3318 GCA_964626095.1 uncultured Roseivirgaceae bacterium
AAGCAGAAGGACTTGAATTTAATTTTGATAAGCAACATATTTCACCAAACACAAAGGCCGCACACCGCATCATCTGGAAAGCCAAAGAAGCAGGTAAGCAATTACAAGTTGTAGAGGAGTTCTTCAAGGCTTACTTTACGGATGGCAAGGATCTATCCAAAAAAGAAAACCTGATGGTCATTGCGCAAAGTGCAGGATTGAGCAAAGAAGAAACAACAGATGCATTGAGCAATGATGAAAGTTTACAAGCTGTAGCCATGGCGCAATTACATAACCGACAATTAGGTGTTAGTGGGGTGCCTTTCTATATCATTAATAACAAGTATGCCATTTCTGGCGCTCAGCCTGCCGAAGCATTTATTGAAGCCATCAAAGACATTACACAAAAGACAAGTGTTGAAGGAGAGCTATGTGATGTTCATGATAAGAATTGTTGATTCGATGAGCTGTGCGAAGCCTTATCTTAAAAGACACAGACATGACAAGTGGGCGAGCTTGGGTAGGTCAATAAAAATAAAAATCCCTAAATGGTCGGATTTTTTTTGCTGCTGCTAACCTACCTTAAAGTACCCCTGATTTCTTGAATCTTAAACTTTGAATTAAGTTATTTCTTCTTTTCTTTCTTCTTCTTTTTCTTACCCTCCTCCTGGAAACGCTTAAGTACTTCAACAACATCCGAGTCTTTAATTACACTTGCCCATATACTGGTTTTACCCTCATCCATGCGTGTCCATACAGCGGCAATAGTTCCATTGCTTGCGGATAATCCAAGGTGATCTCCTAAAAATTTATCTTCATCGGGAACAAAAGGGCTTTCGCTGATTTTTACATTTTTAAAAGTTATGCCACCATCTGTAGAATACGCCAGGTACACATCGGTCTGGTTATCATCATAGGCTCTTCTGTCGTAAAATAAAATGTACACCACTCCGGTTGAGGGGTCGATACTCATGGCAGGAAAAAACTGGTGCTTGCCTGCATCATCATCGTTCACCCGAACGGGCTGCGACCAGTTATCGCCCCCGTTGCCAGACTTCATCAACCAAACATCTGTATCATTCGGTCCGTTCTTTTGATCAGACCACAGTAAATAAACATTACTCCTGAAAGGCCCTTTGCTGTTATCTACTTTCACAACCGGAAAACCATTGCTGCTCTTTACCCCAGGAATATTTATGTCCCAACTACCGGGTTGGTCAGTAATTACCAGGTCGTTACTCAACCAAAAATCTCCTCCATCCATCGACCTGTCAAAATAAATTTTCTCATTCCAACTCCAGGCCACATAAACCTTTCCATCTACACCCACAGCAGGAATTGCACCTGCTGCTGTTTTACTGTCATCTAGACAATTACCCGGGTACTGATTAATTCTCACAGGTTTAGTCCACCGGCCTTTGCCCCATTTTAATTGTGAAAACATGATATTGCTTTGGCATTCGGGTTCATTACTTCCGTATTTATCAAATTGGGTCCAGGTGAGATATACCGTCCCGTTTTTTGGATGAATTGCCACCCAAGGTTTTTCCTGAACTTTTGGCGGGTTATGTCCTACTCCTATACCACCATCCCACTTCTTTGCTCCGTTTAATGATTTCTGAACAACTATACGGTCAAGTTTTGCTCCATCACCTTTGGTTTGTCCTGAGGGATTTGACAAATGCGCATAATAAAGATTTCCTTTGCTATCGGCTTCCAGCACAGGATTTCCCAATACGCCATATTTGGATTCCAATTTTGAAGTTGTCCAGGTCTGGCCCCCATCTAACGTATAATAAACCCTATCCAGTTCAGCCCCAGCCACAATGTTCTTTGGGTTTTTAGGATTGATGGCAATACTTGGTGCAGTTGGGGAAAAGGCACCATCCACTTCTGTGTCAAGCTTAATATTTTTAAACTGGCTAAAAACCGGAAAGCCAATCATTAGTACTAAACCCTGTATAATTAATTTTCTTTTCATCATCTCCATACTTCCATAGTGAAACTAAGGCGAAAAATACATAAAATAGATGCTCGAATTCAAACATTAATGGTTTAAATGGGAATCAAAGAAAATGCACTCTGGGTTTTACTAAAGCGCTTTATCAAAGACCGCTTTGAATTGCATAGCGACAAAGCCGATGACCTTGAAACTATTGACTATATAAAACGAGGCGTTGAATTTAAAGGTACCAATCTTTGGATTCTCATTTTTGCCATTTTCACTGCTTCAATAGGGCTTAACGTTAACTCTACTGCTGTAATTATTGGCGCCATGTTAATTTCTCCACTCATGGGACCCATCATGGGTATTGGTATGGGTGTGGCTATTTATGATTTGGACCTGATGAAGCGAGCATTTAAAAACCTAATGGTTGCTGTTGGCATTAGCGTACTTGCTTCAACCACATATTTTGCAATTAGCCCCTTAAGCGATGCGCAGTCTGAACTACTGGCACGAACCACACCCACTATCTGGGATGTTTTCATTGCGCTCTTTGGCGGATTGGCCGGCATAGTGGCCAGTACAAGAAAGGAAAAAACAACGGTAATTCCTGGTGTAGCTATTGCAACAGCATTGATGCCCCCCTTATGTACTGCTGGGTACGGACTGGCCACGTTAAACCCTTACTATTTCTTCGGAGCCTTTTATTTGTTCTTTATCAATAGTGTATTCATCAGCTTATCTACTTTTCTCATTGTACGCTTTTTGAGATTTCCTAAAGTTTCATTTGTTGATCACGCAAGAGAAAGACGGGTAAGAACGATCATCGGTTTTTTTGTTTTGCTTACTGTTGCCCCTAGTGTGTACCTGGGTTATAATGTGGTAATGCGAAGCATTTTTGAAAGAAATGCACGCAACTTTATTGCCACTGAGTTGAATTTTGAAAATGCGCGGGTAATCGGCAGAAATATTTATTATGATGATAAAGTCCCTCGCATAGAAGTTACATTGTTTGGTGAGCAGATCAATGAGGACTTAATCGAAATGGCCGAAAGAAAACTTGAGAACTACCAACTAAAAAACTGTGAGTTGAAAATTTTTCAGGGCTATTCACAAGATCAGGTGCAAAGAGAGGAATTTGAAAAGATGAACCTTTCGCTCCGCTCAGGGATAATAGAAGAGCTTTACAAGAAAAACGAAGAACAATTAAAAACGAAAGAAAAACAAATAGAACTGCTGGAAGACGAGCTGTTCAAGTTAAAACGCCAGGAAATACCTGTACTGGACATTGCCTCAGAAGTAAAAGCACAGTATGAAAATGTCACAGAATTTTCATTGACCAAAACTTTGATAATGCAAACCGACAGCATGAAGCAAGACACTGTATACCTTGC
>CAZVFM010000296.1:0-3288 GCA_964626095.1 uncultured Roseivirgaceae bacterium
ACTTATCCAGAAAGACCGAGGGAAGGGCCCTATGACGTCTTAGCATCCTACCCTGACTGTAAACGTCAGGGCGTTGTGCTAAATCCCACTGCCAACAGGCGGAAAAGATAAGTAACCCTCCTTTAACGGGCTCTCTGGATAGTGTATTAATAGAAGAGAGCATGAATATCAAAGACATTTTAAAAGAACGTATCCTTGTGCTGGATGGCGCTATGGGTACCATGATTCAACGGTATAAGCTGGAAGAGGAGGATTTTAGAGGAGATCGTTTCAAAAATCACCACAAATTGCTTAAGGGTAACAACGATCTACTTTCTATTACCCGCCCGGATATCATTAAAGAAATACACAAGGCTTATTTGGAAGCCGGGGCTGATATCATTGAGACCAATACATTTAGCAGCACTTCCATTGCACAAGCCGATTATGATTTGCAATCACTTGCCTATGAGCTGAATTTTGAATCGGCAAAGATTGCCAAAGAAGTTGCGGAAGAGTTTACAAAGAAGGACCCCTCCAAACCTAGCTTTGTGGCCGGTGCACTCGGACCAACCAACAAAACAGCATCACTTTCACCCGATGTAAATAACCCAGGCTATCGCGCCATTACTTTTGATGAATTGGTGGATGCATATTATGAGCAAACAAAAGGATTGGCAGAAGGCGGGGCGGATGTATTACTTGTTGAAACTATTTTCGATACGCTCAATGCCAAGGCCGCATTATTTGCCATTCAATCTTACCTCGAAGATACCGGTAAAAATATTCCGATTATGATTTCCGGAACAATAACTGATGCAAGTGGCCGCACACTTTCCGGTCAGACAACCGAAGCTTTTTTAATCTCACTTTCGCATGTGCCCATGTTGAGCATCGGTTTAAACTGTGCGCTGGGTGCCAGTCAACTAAGGCCATATTTGCAGGTGCTGGCCAAAGAAGCCAATTGTTTTGTAAGTGCCTATCCCAATGCCGGTTTACCCAACGAGTTTGGTCATTACGATCAAAGTCCGGAAGAAATGGCTGCGCAGGTGGAAGAATATCTAAAAGAAGGTTTGGTAAATGTAGTGGGCGGATGTTGTGGTACTACGCCCGAGCATATTGTGAAGATTGCGGAGCTTGCTACAAAGTACTCTCCGCGTAAAGTAGATGTTGTTGAACTTATGCCTAATGCCTAATACCCAATACCTGTGGACAATAAACTAAAATTAAGCGGACTCGAACCTGTAGTAATTACCCTCGCATCCAATTTTGTAAATATTGGAGAGCGAACGAATGTTACCGGCTCTGCCAGATTTTTAAAACTGATTAAAGAGGATAAGTTCGATGAAGCCTTAGAAGTTGCGCTTGATCAGGTGCGTGGTGGTGCCCAGGTGATTGATGTCAACATGGATGAGGGTATGCTCGATTCGAAAGAAGCGATGGTAAGGTTCCTCAACCTCATGGCTGCCGAACCGGAGATTTCTAAAATTCCGGTGATGATTGATTCTTCCAAGTGGGAAGTAATTGAAGCCGGACTGAAATGTTTGCAGGGCAAAGGCATTGTGAACTCCATAAGTTTAAAAGCAGGTGAAGAAGAATTTATCCGACAGGCGAAGTTGGTTAAAAAATATGGTGCTGCAGTAGTGGTAATGGCTTTTGATGAACAAGGTCAGGCAGATACTTATCAGAGACGAATTGAAATTTGCAAGCGTGCCTATGATATGCTGGTTGATGTGGTAAAATTTCCAGCACAGGATATCATTTTTGATCCGAATATTTTTCCAGTTGCTACAGGAATTGAAGAACACAGAAACTACGCACTTGATTTTTTCAAAGCTGCAAAATGGATCAGAGAGAATTTACCGCACGCACATGTGAGTGGAGGAGTAAGTAATGTCTCTTTTAGTTTTCGTGGAAATCAGAAGGTAAGAGAAGCCATGCATTCGGCTTTTCTTTATCATGGTATTAAGCATGGTATGGATATGGGAATTGTAAACCCAACCATGTTGGAGGTGTATGATGAGATACCTAAAGATTTATTAGAAAGGGTAGAAGATGTTTTGCTCAACAGGAGGGATGATTCAACTGAACGTTTGCTTGAATTTGCAGAGACCGTAAAAGGCTCAGCAAAGAAAAAAGAAATTGATGATGCCTGGAGATCGGGTACAGTAGAAGAGCGAATTACCCATGCTTTGGTGAAGGGGATTATTGATTTCATAGAAGTTGATACAGAAGAAGCCAGGCAAAAGCATGAAAAACCCCTGCATGTAATTGAAGGTCCGCTAATGGATGGAATGAATGTAGTGGGTGATTTGTTTGGCGCAGGAAAAATGTTTTTACCACAGGTAGTTAAGAGTGCAAGGGTAATGAAGAAGGCGGTGGCTTATCTCACCCCATTTTTAGAAGAAGAGAAACGAAGATCGGGTGCTGTAGACAAGCCAGCTGCTAGAATATTATTAGCTACAGTAAAAGGCGATGTACACGACATTGGTAAAAACATTGTAGGTGTGGTGCTTGCCTGTAATAACTACGATGTGGTTGATTTGGGTGTGATGGTGCCATCAGATAAAATCATTGAAGCTGCTAAGAGAGAGAAAGTGGATATTATTGGTTTGAGTGGCCTGATTACACCTTCCTTGGATGAGATGGTGCATGTGGCCAAAGAAATGCAACGCGAGAAAATGGAGATGCCTTTGTTGATAGGAGGAGCCACAACTTCTCGCATACACACTGCTGTTAAAATTGATCCGATGTATGATGGCCCTGTTGTTCATGTGTTGGATGCCTCGCGCAGCGTGCCTGTGGCCAGTGAATTCATCAGCACAGATACAAGGGGAAGAATTAAGCTGAGGTTTAAGGAAGAGTACAAGCGCATGCGCATTGAGCATGAAAACCGCAGACAAGACAAGCAATACATAAGTTTAAATGAAGCGCGTAATAATCAGACTAAAATTGACTGGAATCAAACAACTATAACCAAACCTGCATTTCTTGGTACTAAAATTTTACTTGACTATTCATTAGAAGAGATTAGTAAATACATCGACTGGACTCCTTTCTTCCAAACCTGGATGCTGGCCGGTCGTTATCCGGGAATATTTGAAGATAAAGTTGTAGGAGTAGAAGCCAGGAAGCTTTTTGATGATGCGCAAATAATGCTACAACAAATTATAAAGAAGAAAAGTCTGCAGGCCAATGGTGTATTTGCTTTTTATGCTGCGCAGCGCACTGCGACTGATGATGTAAAATTATTTGAGCAGGTGGATGCCGCGCTGCCATTCGCCAAATTGCATTTCCTGCGGCAGCAAA
>CAZVFM010000297.1:0-3274 GCA_964626095.1 uncultured Roseivirgaceae bacterium
TATCTTTTGAGAGGATTAAAATTGCCCGCAGGTGAAAGCCAGGAGCTAATGATGGTTTTCCACCCTAAATCAGTCTATAGCGGGCAGAAGGTAGCCTTTGCAGGTTCGGCTTTAGCCCTAGTTTTACTCATTTTAGGATTATTCACTACTGTAAGGTCGGGAACAGGTATAAACCCATTTCGGCTTGAAGAACTAACCCCTTTAGAAAAAGCTGTATCTAGGAAAACCAAAAAAAGGTAAAAACACCTTTTCACTAAAAGCTTAGACCAAACCAGTACATGGGGGTTATTATCAGACAGGGCATTAAGCACAGTATTGTCAACTACCTCGGTGCAGGAGTCGGCATTATTTCTATGCTATTTATTTATCCGCGTGATACCGAAGCCTATGGTCTGGTTAGATTCCTCACAGATTCCGCTGTACTGTTTATCCCGCTAACATTGCTTGGTGCCAATGTTCTCCCGGTGCGATTTTTTCCGGAGTTAGAATCAAATGAAAATAAGCATCAAGGATTTTTAGGATGGTTGATGCTGTTATCCCTGGCAGGATTAATCCTTACAGTAAGTGTTTTCTGGGTATCCTGGGACTTCATTATCCGATATTACAGTGAAGTTTCAGAACTCTATCGCGTATATCTGGTATTTTTCGTTCCAATCTTGATCATCCGGGCCCTCATTCAACTATTAATCCATTACGTCAGCAATTTCCATCGTATAGTCATTCCTAGCATTCTGAATGATTTACTGTTTAAAATAACGCTTCCCGTCTTCATATTGCTAAAAGTATATGGCATATGGGGATACCGCGAATTAGTATTTGGTGTTTTATTTAATTTTGTATTCGTCTTAATTGGCTTAGTTATTTACCTGATTCATTTAGGCCAGTGGTCATTAAAAATAAATTGGAAGGCCTACGACAAGCCGCTGCTTAAGTCAATGCGGATCTATGCCTTTTATGGGGTCTTAGGCACAATCTCCTCAACAATTGCGGTAAACCTGGATGTTTTCATGATTGGCACAATGGTCAGCCCGGAAGCGACCGGTGTATATGGCATTGCATCCATAATGGCCAATTTAATTAACAGGCCACAGGTAGCACTTAGCATGATTGCGGCACCTATCATAATGAAAGCCTGGCAAAACAAGTCGGTACAACCCATTGAAGAAATATACCGAAAATCGTCCGTTAATGCTCTGGTGCCCGGGCTTTTAATCTTTTTATTAATATGGCTTAATTTACCGGACATCTACGAGATCATGCCCAATTCGATGGAGATTCAAACTAACAAAACAGCCTTGTTGCTCTTGGGATTGGCCTTTCTTTTAAATCTATTGACGGGCGTTAATACGGAGGTTATGATATACTCCAACTTGTTCAAAGCCCATTTCTATGCCGTTTTAATTCTATCCATTGTCAATATCATCCTAAACTATTTCTTTATAACCTCCATGGGGATAACCGGTGCGGCCCTGGCCACATTAATTGCATTTTCGTGCTACAATATTTATAAATGTCTGATCATTTATCGGAAAATGGGTATCCACCCCTTCAGCACAGGCATTCTTAAAGTAATCGGAATTGGTATTGGCTTGTGGTGGGGTTTCGGTCTATTGCCTTTAACCGAAAATATGTGGTTGAATTTGGTTATCAGAAGTGGTTTAATGAGTATTCTGTATGTGGTTCTAATCTATAGATTGAAGGCCTCTGCCGAAGTTAACCAAATATTAGACAAAGGAATTAGCTATATAAAAGCAAAAATAAACACATAAATCTTAGATGGCAAGTATACTTTGCTTCAAAGATATCAGTCTAAATAAATAGTTGTAATTCGATAATAATTAAGAGGCCGTACCCTTTCTTTTATTTAATTCATCGCGAATTTGAGCCGCTTTTTCATAATCCTCCTGATTCAAAGCTGTTTTCAGGAGGGCGTTAAGGTTTTCATCATCTACTTTATCCAGACTCTGTTGCTCAACGACTGGAGGATCAGTCTCTGTATTGGCATCTGTGCGCTCAGGTTCATCATTGTCATCCAATACGACACCTGCAGCCTCAAGGATAAATTCGTAAGTATATATAGGACAATCAAACCTAACCGCAAGTGCTATTGCATCTGATGTCCTGGAATCAATCTCGACTTCCTCATTTTGTCTCTCACATACCAACTTAGCATAAAAAATACCGTCCAGTAGGTTGTTTATAAGAATTGCCTTTATGGTTATATCGAAGGTTTGGATGGTCTTTTTAAATAAATCGTGTGTAAGAGGCCTGTTGGGTGTCATGCGTTCCATCGCTACGGCTATAGCTTGTGCTTCAAATCCACCTATTACTATGGGTAACCTACGAGAGCCATTTTTTTCACCCAAGACAACCGCATAATTGTGGGACTGAGTGACACTATGGGATAGGGCAACAATATTTAACTCAATTTTTTTCATATTCTATAATAGCCCCAACAAGAGGAGAGTTGCAAATATAATCAATTCAAATCTTTAAGCGGAAAACGCCTTTTTGAGTGCGGTGTTTAGTTTGGGCACAATTTCAAAAAGGTCTCCAACGACACCGTAATCTGCTGCTTTAAAAAAGGGTGCTTCAGGATCTTTATTGATCACTACTATGACTTTAGAACGGTTAACTCCGGCTAAATGTTGGATTGCGCCTGAAATACCTATAGCAATATACAATGTGGGCCGTATCGCTATGCCAGTCTGACCCACATGTTCGTGATGAGGCCGCCATCCAGTGTCCGATACGGGTCTGGAGCAAGCCGTGGTTGCACCCAACGTTTCTGCCAATTCTTCTATTATGCCCCAATTTTCGGGCCCTTTCATACCCCGACCCGCGGAAACCACACGCTCCGCTTCAGGTAAAGGGACTATACCTTTAACTTTATCGACACTTAATAGTTTAGTCCTGGCGGGTTCTACAGGGATTGATCTTTCTTCTATCTTCGTTTCTCCACCAATAGCATCAGCTTTAAATGCATTAGGTACTACTGTCAGCACTTTGACCGGGGTATCCATTTTAAAAGTAGCGAATGCTTTACCTTTTTTTACCAACCATGAAGTTCCTGAAATCTTAGGAAGTTCATTGACAGCGCTAAGCATACTGGCTTTCAGTTTGATAGCCACTCGCCCGGCTATTGATTTGCCCAAAGCGGAGTGCGCCATAATTACAGCTTGCACATTAAGATCTCCAGCCAAAGATGCTATAGCCGAAGACAAGACCTGTGTATCGTGGGCATTAAATATTTCATTTGAATCATGATATATAG
>CAZVFM010000298.1:0-3264 GCA_964626095.1 uncultured Roseivirgaceae bacterium
AACGGTGGATTGCGTACAACAAAATTGAAATAGATTAGCCGCTGAGATAACAACCAGCTAACACGGGTTTCAAGTAACATTCGTTATGACTAAATTGGAGATAAAATATTGACGATACGAAAAGACAACAGTAATTGAATGAAAACATACCTCGAAAAATTACCCCCTAGCTGGCGCACGCGTCACGCGTATGCCAAAAAATAACAAAATCAAAAATCAATTGTGGCCTTAGCTTGCGCAGCAGCAGCGGCCATTTAAATTTTAACTCTTGAAAATTTCTTCGCGTAAAATTTGTGTAGCTAAATAGCTACGTATATATTTGTAGTCAAATAGCTACACAATGAACCTCAGACGAGATGTTTTCCAGGCCATAGCCGACCCCACAAGAAGGGCTATACTTGTATTGCTTGCCTCACAATCGATGACGGCTGGCGCAATTGCCGCCAACTTTGACAGCGCCCGGCCAACTGTTTCAAAACACCTGCAAATACTTACCGAGTGCGAATTGCTTGAACAGGAACAAGACGGCCGGGAAATACATTATCATTTGAATCCTAAAAAAATAAAAGAAATAGCAGATTTTATCGAGCCCTTCCGCCAACTGTGGGAAAAGCGTTTCAACAAACTGGAAAGCATCATGAAAAAATATAAAAACAAATAGCATGGAGCAAAAAACAAAAGTCAATGCCGAAGCAGACAAACAGGAAATAGTAATCACAAGGGAATTTGATTTGCCCCTGAATTTGCTCTTCAAAGCCTATGTAGAACCTGAAATTGTAGAGCAATGGATGGGTACCAAAGTGTTGAAGCTCGAAAGCAAAAAACACGGCAGTTGGCAATTTGAAACCTCCTACGAAGGTAATGTGGTATTTCGGGCCAATGGGGTAATTCATGAGTTTGTTACCAACCAAAAAATTACACGCACATTTGAAATGGAGAATACAAATTTCCCTGTTCAACTTGAGTTCTTAGAATTCGAAAAACTTAGCGATGATAAAAGCAAGCTCAGGATGCAAATAGTTTTTAAGTCTGTCGAAGACAGAGATCAGCTACTCAAAATGCCATTTGCTCAAGGCATCAATATGGCACATAACCAACTTCAGGAAATCGTAAACAAATTAAAATAACATCGTATGACAAAGAGGAACAAAATTATTTATTGGGTTGCTACCATTTGGCTAAGTTTGGGTATGGTATCCACAGGGATTGTTCAACTTACCCGAATGGACGAAGAAGTAGCAAAGATGGACGCTTTGGGCTATCCAATTTATTTTCTAACCATCATTGGCATTTGGAAACTCCTTGGTGTTGTTGCTGTACTTGTTCCTAGATTTCCATTGATTAAAGAATGGGCTTATGCCGGATTTTTCTTTCTGATGACCGGAGCGATTTTTACACATCTTGCCGTTAGAGATGAAGCTCTTGAGTATTTTGGTCCTTCCCTCCTGCTGGTTTTGACAATTGTGTCCTGGTATTTCAGGCCCGCAGATAGAAAACTTGTGTTCAGTAATCAATAAATGCTTCAACCTTGATAATTTAGATGTATGAAGAAAATCAGCAGCCCAAAAAAGAAGCCTTCGATAAAAAAAGCAGTCTTGCCTGCCGGCAAGCGCGAAGAACTACTCAATACATTACAAGCGCGCTTTGAGAAAAACATGCAGCGGCATAAAGGCATTGCGTGGACTAAAGTGCAGGCAAAGCTACAAGCTAAACCTGATAAACTCTGGTCGTTGCATGAAATGGAAGCAACGGGCGGTGAACCCGATGTAGTGGCTTATGATAAAAAAGCTGACACATTTATTTTTATGGATTGCTCAGCAGAAAGTCCGGGTGGGCGCAGAAGCGTTTGTTACGATCCCGATGCACTGGAGTCGAGAAAAGAACATAAACCAAAAAACAGTGCAATAGGCATGGCAGCCGAAATGGGTGTTGAAATACTTGATGAAGTCCAATACCGCGAATTGCAAAAACTTGGAAGGTTTGATACCAAAACATCGAGCTGGATTGCCACACCGGCAGATATCAGAAAACTCGGGGGCGCGCTCTTTTGCGATTGGCGCTACGGTCATGTATTTGTTTATCACAATGGGGCAGAGTCATACTATGCGGCCAGGGGATTTCGTGCTTCGTTAAAGGTTTGATGCTGTACCGGTTGTTTTAAACTTACAGCATAAAAAAGCAGCGCATTTAACCAAACAGGTTGCGACTAAGTAGATTTAGCCCTTCCCTTTTCACTCAATTTATTGAGCATTCAAATCCGTCATTATCAATAAGTTGGCTGCCGTGCCTTGGGGCCTATAAAAAATATTAGTTGAATTATAGTATTTATTTATTGTTTATCAATATATATTTATTATTTTTGTGACATCAATTAAATTTTAACAATGATGTCAAAAACAAACAACTTCGTATTTAAAGCCTTGCACATTATAGCGTGGCTAATTTTTGTCGGCTTGTGTATAGAGGCAGGAGGTCTTATTGTGAACTTTATCTATAGTGTATATAAGCCGGAAATTGTGGGAAATCTATACCAAAAACTAGATTTAAGCAGCATGTATCAACAGAGCAAATGGGCTTATTTCGGTATGTATAGTTTTGTGATATTCATTTCTGTATTAAAGGCTATGCTTTTCTACATTGTTATAGTGTTACTATACAAATTGGATCTGTCAAAGCCATTTAGCAGTTATGCGGCTAAAAAAATTACACAAATCAGCTACTATACTTTCTCCATTGGTATTTTAAGTTTCATAGCAAGACAAACAGCAAAAAACCTGTCACATCGCGGTTATGAAATAGACAAACTCAGCCAGTTTTGGGTAGACAGTCAAGCATTTATTTTGATGGCGGCTGTAATTTATGTTATAGCAACTATTTTCAACAAAGGAGTTGATATCCAAAACGAAAACGACTTAACCGTATAAGCTATGCCAATCATTGTAAACTTAGATGTAATGATGGCCAAGCGTAAAATGTCGCTTAACGAGCTTTCAGAAAAAGTAGAACTTACACTTTCTAACCTTTCCATCTTAAAAACGGGAAAAGCAAAAGCTATAAGGTTCAGTACACTTGAATCCATTTGCAAAGCGCTTGATTGCCAGCCAGGTGATATACTGGAGTACAGGCCTGAAGAATAATTTTCAATTACGAGGGCTACCCAAAAATAATCTTCCTTTCGGTGTGATTATTTAAATGGTACTGCGAATAATCAGATAAACAAAGTTTGAATTTCAAAGGATAATGAACAGACCGGAACAAAAGCAG
>CAZVFM010000299.1:0-3264 GCA_964626095.1 uncultured Roseivirgaceae bacterium
TGCCGATATGCTGAATATGGATGATCCCACAGAGGTTAAACAACTCAGCGTGTCGGGATATAAAGGGAAGCGTCTACCCAAAGAAGTTTTTTCCTGTACCAGTCTACAAGAATTAGAATTAGTCAATACACATGTTAACCGCGTACCTGGCAGGTTAAGAAAGATGAAAGGGCTGCACACTTTGAAAATTTACAACAACCAGCCTAATAGGGCTTTACGCTTTGCAAAAAATAAAAGTATAAGAACACTAGTTGTGCGAGGAGCTAAACAGGAAAGCTTAGCCGGTAATTATAAACGATTGCTCGCCCTGCATAAACTTGACCGTGCCGATAATATGCTTAGCAAGTTTCCCGACATCAGTAAGAACAGAAACATTAATGAACTCATATTAAAAGGCAATTTTCTTCAATTGGATGAACAAAAAATTAAGCCTAATAAAACACTTGCACAACTTGATTTAAGAAACAATAAAATAAGTTCAGCCGGGCTGGATTGGGGAGTTTGATAACGTATACAAACTGTTATTTAATTATAATAAAATCGAAGAAGTGGATGATAATATTGCCAAACTTCAGCAATTAAGAGAGCTTTCCTTTTATACTAATGAATTAACCTCAATTCCAAAAGGTGTTTACGAACTAGGTAATCTTGTTGAAGTTGATTTGTATTTCAATAAAATTGAAAAGGTTGATCCAAAAATAAATCAACTAGAAAATCTGGAAGTGTTATACCTTTCAAATAACCAACTATACTCAATTCCGGAAGAAATTGGAGAATTAAAGCAATTAAAGGAATTGTATATTCACAATAACCGAATGAGCTTTTTGCCGGAAAGCCTCTCCAATCTTACCAGTCTCGAAGTGCTTAGAATAAACAATAACTCCTTCACTTCCTTTCCAATACCAGTATTAAAATTATCTCATCTTGAAAATCTTGATGTATCCAGAAATAACTTACAGGAAATACCCATTGCATTAGCCTCCTTAAACAACCTTAAAATATTTTCTGCAACTAACAATCCTATAGACAAGAATTACATAGACAAACTACTAGAGCTTAGTGATACCTTAAGAAAAAATGGCACGGTAGTAAATTTAAATTCTTTTGAGAAAGACCTCGAAGTAATTAATGATAATAATTGATTAGTTAGTTTGTGTTATCAATAGTATACTATTGAAAATTATCACATCGATACCTTAATACTGCCCTGTACTTAACAAGACCAAGGTACAAGCTTCTTCTGTTTCAATATTTTGTTGCTGCGCAAGTTGTTCAAATTCAGCATTTTCTGTTCCGGGATTAAAGATGATGCGTTTGGGTTTCAGACTTAAAATGTAATCGTACCATTCAGGTTGGTTTTGCGGACCGATATATAAGGTTACAGTATCTACATCAACTATAATTGGCTTTGTCTTTAAGTCTACAATTTCTACACCAGCTACTTCACCCTTTTTGATACCCATGGGCACAATTTCATGCCCATGATCCTTTAACCTATTTGCAGCAACAAACCCGTAACGGGCCGGATTGGTACTTGCACCTATTACAACTGTTTTTTTCGACACAAATAATTAAGATAAAGCTACCTTCTCTTTACCAATAAATACGGTTAAAGGTTCACCGGATTGTAATTTTAATTTCGCTCCAGTCTTATCGACATGCAATTGCAATACCCTTCCCCTGAATTTAATCTTAAAGGTATAGGAAGTCCATTGTTTGGGAATAAATGGATTGAAGTGTAATTGTCCGTCTTTCACGCGCATACCACCGAACCCTTTTACCACCGCCATCCATGTTCCTGCCATGCTGGTAATGTGACAACCATCTTCTGTATCGTTATTATAATCGTCCAGATCAAGACGTGAGGTGCGTAAATACATTTCGTAAGCCTTCTCTTCATATCCCAGCTTTGATGCAAGGATTACATGCACACATGGCGAGAGTGATGACTCATGCACTGTCATGGGTTCATAGAAATCAAAGTTCCTTTGGATTGTATTAGTATCAAACTGATCTTCCAATAAATATAAGCCTTGTAAAACATCGGCCTGCTTAATGAAACATGATCTTAATATTCTGTCCCAGCTCCAGTTTTGGTTGATGGGACGATCTGATTTTTTTAAATCTTTTATGGTTAATAATTCCTTATCCAGAAATCCATCCTGTTGTAAAAATACTTTACGACTTTCGTCATAAGGAAAATACATTTTTGCTGCAATCTCCTGCCACTTGCTTAGCTCTTCTACTTTAAGTTTAATATCAGTAGTAATTTTTTGATATGCCTCCGCATGATTTGTCTTTACCCAATCCAAAGACTCAATTGTATATTTCAAACACCAGACTGCAATGGTATTGGTGTACCAGTTGTTGTTTACATTGTTCTCGTATTCATTGGGCCCGGTTACACCCAACATCACGTATTTATTTTTATCTGAAGACCAATTCACACGCTGTGCCCAGAATCGCGAGATACTTATCAAGACTTGCAGTCCGAATTCTGCCAGATACTTTTGGTCGCCCGTGTAACGGATATAGTCATAAATAGCAAAAGCGATAGCCCCATTGCGATGTATTTCCTCAAAAGTAATTTCCCATTCATTGTGGCATTCTTCTCCGTTCATGGTTACCATTGGATACAAAGCTGCGCCATCAGTAAATCCTAACTTCTGCGCATTCTCAATAGCACGTTGCAAATGCTTGTAGCGATACACCAATAAATTTCTGGCCACCTTTTGCTCACTCACACTCAAATAAAATGGTAAGCAATAGGCTTCAGTATCCCAATAGGTGCTTCCACCATATTTTTCTCCGGTGAATCCTTTCGGTCCGATGTTCAACCTTTCATCTTTACCTGTATAGGTTTGAAGCAATTGAAAAATATTAAATCTGATTCCCTGCTGCGCAGCTACATCACCTTCAATCAGAATGTCTGCTTCCTCCCATTGATGCGCCCAGACTGCCTTATGTGCTTCGTACAAAGCTTCATACCTGGTTTTAGACAGGCTCATCAGTTTTGCCATGCACTGGTCTTGCAGCTTGGCTTTATCATGGTTCATGGAAGAAAGTACCGCAGCATATTTATAGATGATGGTCTCCTCTCCTTGTTTTAGTTGAAGGCTAAGGGAATTATCGGCATACTTTTCTTTAAGTGATGTACTTATTTTACATTCAGCATCATTTCCATTTTGAGAAATCTGATAGGTAATGCCTGTACATACATGGAAATCAGTTTTGCGAGTGGCTGCATTTACCCAAACAAATTTT
>CAZVFM010000300.1:0-559 GCA_964626095.1 uncultured Roseivirgaceae bacterium
AAGGTATCTCCGAAATTCCAAAACCATGAGGCCAGGTTGCTGTCGTCAGGATTAGGTGTATCATCTATAAACATTGATTCAGTACCTGCACACGAAAATGGTGGGAGTGCTATGGAATAGGCTGTAACTGGCTTTGAATAAATTGTAATCTCTTTCTCTATAAAATTACTACAGCCCTCGGCATTTGTTGCAGTAAGCTGAACAAGATATTCTCCTGCTTGCTGGTACACGTGCTCAGGCTCTACCTCATCAGAGGCTTGGGCGTCACCAAAATCCCAACTATAACTACTTACTGTACCGGTTGTCTGATTAGTAAAATTCAGTGCATCATCCTCACATTGTCCGTTGACTATAAAATCAGGGCTTGGCCCCACCACCACATTACTGATCTGCTGCTCAAACTCTGAACTGCAACCCGGTATAGAGGCAATTAATTTTAACTGATAGGTACCTCCCTCATCAAATAGATAGCTAAAGTCTGCATTAGTAGACACTTGCGCATCATCAACTAGCCATGACCAGGTCGGATCAGAACCAGTATCAAAATTCGTTTGATTTT
>CAZVFM010000300.1:569-3252 GCA_964626095.1 uncultured Roseivirgaceae bacterium
TTAAGTTGGACAAGGATATTTTCAAAATCGTATTCCTGATTAGTACATATTGTACTTACCTCGGGTAAATCAAAATCGGCCGAAGGTTGACTGTAAATAATTAATGGATTTTCAACAAAATTACTGCATCCGTTACTTGATAAAACTTCCAATCTAACAATATAAGTGCCTGCTGAAGTATATTGATGGGTTGGGTTTTCACTTGGTGTTGTATTTGCATCTCCAAAATCCCAGCTGTAATCTATAATATCTCCAGAAGTACTTTCTGAAGTAAAGTTTACGTCATGATTGGCACAAATGTTTTGAGAGGAGAAGTTAATGTCAGGAGATTCGCTTGCTGATACTTCTACAGTTTTTGTAATGTAAGAACTATTACCCGAGGCATCTGTCTTCTTTAAAGCAATCTCATACTCTCCTTCAGACAAATATTGCAATATTGAAGGTTCGCTAAGTGTTGACGTTTGTATAGTTGCACTGCAGGTATCATCAAAACGTATACGAACGAGATTGTTTGTACCTAAGTTGAATGTAAACGCGTTCCATTTAGACTTGTCTGTTGCAACTTCAAGTGCAAATGCTCCACCTGTCAGTTCAGCAAATGTTAATTTTTCGGTAGTTATAGTGGTATTGCTAATTTCAGCTCCAAAAGAAATTCTGTAAAGTGCTGCATTTACTTCTTCAGTTCGTGAGTTTTGTATAAAAGCAAAATACTCACCTCCTTCATTTCGCAATTCGATATTAACTGGCGTATTAAGCAATCCAGAAGTATTTAAAATACTAGAAATTGGTGTATTGCTTAAATCCGAACCAAACTCCACTCTATACAAAGCATTTGTACTTTGTGATAAAGCGAAACCAAACCAATTATTGCATTCTTTCACAAAATCCATCCCTCTTATTGTGTTGGCTGAAGTTAAGGTAATCTCAGAAATTACAGGATCTGAATTACTTATTGAGTTCCCTAGAAATAATCTCACAATTTTGCTTGTTGCCACCGAAGTGCCAACAGATACAAATCCAAAATAATCATCACCATCCTTAACTATTTTTATCGAATTAGGGCCTGCTGGTTCAAAAATAGCTGGGGTATTTAAAATGTCCAATTCAGGAGTTGAGGTTATGCCATTAGTAAATGAATACCTTAGTATATTCTTTCCTCCACCGTTGGCTACAAAAAGGTGCCAGACATTATCTGCCTTCTCAATGTCTAATGACCAGGCCAGGTTAAGTGAAGCCCCCACATTACCTAGGTTATTAAATACAGGAACCGACTCAAGATCTGGTCCAAAATCAAGGCGCATTAAAATATTGGCTGTAGCGCTAATGGAAAATCCATACCAATTATCACCCTCTTTAATTAATCTTAATGATCGTGCCCTGAAAAAATTGGAGTTATTCAATACGTTCTGCGCTTCTGCACCCGATTTCAAATCACCTGAACAAAAATCCCATTCAAAATTGAAATCTCCTTCTTCTGTTGTATTCGTAATTTCTATACGCTCTCCAATGCAAACATTTGATGGCAAAGCAAAATCAGGTGTTGTACACTGGCTATTGCCCGTAACCGTGTTACCTAAAACAAGTCCTATTATGCATAAAATAATCAGGTAACGAAGCATTTCTCTTAATTCCAAAAATATACCTATATCGAATAATAAACTTCTGCCAATTGTTGCGAAGAATTTGCTAAAGAGAATTTATGATTTACTAATTCTGTGGCCTTTTCCATTTGCTCCCTTAATGCCGTGTTTTCATATAGGGTGACCATCGCCTCGGCCATTTGTTTTACATTTCTATTATCTACTAAAAGGCCATTAATCTCGTGTGAGATGATTTCTTCAGGACCCCCACATCTTGTGGCAATAACCGGAACTTTATGCAACAAAGCCTCAAGGCAAACCATAGAAAAAGATTCTGATTCAGAAAAATTTATTACTACCTGGGCAGAAAAATAAAGTTCACTCATATTTTCAGCAAAGTCCTCAAATAATATTCTATCTGATAATCTTAAACTCTCCACTTTATTCTTTAGTCTTTTTAAATATTGTTGGTTCTTTCTTTTTCCTAAATCTCCTCCAACAAAAATCAATTTTGAAGCACCAAGCATTGGCAATGACTTGTAATATGCTTCAATTGCATAATGTTGACCTTTTCCTTCAATAAAATTGCCTGGATACAAAAAAATAAACTTATTGATTTTAATACTCTTATCTAGTGGTAATGGTGTGGCTATTGCATCATAAATTACAGTTTTTTTTGTTGAGTGAGGAAGTGCTTTATATACCGTATCTGATACGCAAACAACCTTATCCGAATATTTCAATACAAGCTTTACCCAATACTTATAAAGAATTGCAGCATAAGATCCTGGAAGAAGTCGGACGTGATAAATGAGTTTAAGTTTTGGGTTTAATATTTTCAACATCACTCCAATCATATTATATAAATCATTAACATGTATTGCATTTAATTGATGCGTCCTGATCAATTTCAACGCTGAAATACTATTGATAATGAGCCTAGGAATATAGAGAATGATTTTCCAACTCCTATGTAGCTCCAAAAATGGGATATAATACGCCTCCTTACCCTCACTGCTCATTCTTTCTACAAGCTCTTTATTTGGAAAAACAAAAATAAACTTAAAAGAAATAGATAATGAATCTGTAATATTCGTTAATGA
>CAZVFM010000301.1:0-3250 GCA_964626095.1 uncultured Roseivirgaceae bacterium
ATAATTAGTAAATAAAATGGCATCGAGTATTCCGCAATCATAAAAAGCCAAATAGTATTGGGAATTCCCTTTAACCAAGATACTATCGAATTGATTATTGTCGTCCCAGCTATCCAGTCGATGATTCTCAAAATAAAGACTGAAACAACAGTAGTTCCAATTCCAATTATCCATGGATTATTAGTGTAACTAACTTTTTTCTTTGGCTGACTCATTTGTCAATATTATTTCCGAATACATAATTGTACATATGTTACTGCATACAATAATCGAATATATAGCACTTCGTTGTATATATTTCTCTTATCAGGCTGTGGTTATGCTATTGAATATATTTCAATTATCTCAACTATACAATCTAACAGCATGTAAGCAGGCTAAAATACTTTAAATGAAGGATATTTATTTTGTGCTATCTAAGTATAATACCGCAAAGAGTAGTGGTCAATAAAAAAGCCGGACCATTAGGCCCGGCTTTTCTTTACAGCAATTTAATTTTATTTCTGTCGGTTAATGGTTTCGTTCATCGTGCTTTTAGTCAAAGGGCCTTTTACATTTCCTTTGGCATCAAGCTCAATAATCTCATAGTTAAAGCGCTCCAGTCCGGGAAGTATTTTGCTTTTATCGCCCACGGGTAAGATGTTCATCTATGACAATGCCCATAGAATAGTTTTAGAGTTGCCACAGCTTATTTTTCAGCAATTATATTACTTTTATGTTACTTTTATATTGCTTAATTCAATTAGTCATTAAAGAGTTGTTGGTGTGCTTAGAAATTACCTGGTTGTAGCGATTAGAAATCTCTTTAAAAACAGGGTTTATACGTTAATAAACTTATTCGGTTTATCTATTGCTTCTTCCACTTTCCTGCTGATCAGTTTGTTTATCTTTCATGAAGAGAGTTATGACAAATTTCATGAAAATGGCGATCGGATTTTTCGCGTACAGCTCGATAGATATAATCTGGGTGAACTGCGTTCTCAGCATGCAGCCGGTTGTGCGGGCATAGGACCCTCCTTGCTTGAGTACTTTCCAGAAGTACTCATGTATGCTAAAATTCGTACATCCCCTTGTATAATTATTGATGATGATCGTATTCTTGAAATTGAGCATGCGGTTTTTTCCACAGAGGATTTTTTCAGAATATTTTCATTTAATTTGATTGCAGGTGTTGATTCCTTGGTGCTATCCAAACCAAACGCTTTAGTACTCTCAGCCTCAACAGCCAAAAGACTTTTTCCGGATGAGCCTAACCTGATAGGGAAATTAATTAGCTTCAGAAATATTTTTGAAGCTGAAATTACTGGTATTTATGAAGACATGCCTTTTAACAGTCATATAAAATTTGATGCTATATTTAATTTTGAACAGCTTGCTAAGTTTGCGGGAGAAAATGTACGCAGTTCATGGAGACATGACGGTTTCCATACCTATATTTTATTGGAAGAGAAAGCTGATCCAAAAGAATTTGAAGCAAAACTTCCTGCTTTTGTAGAGCAACAGCAGTCAGAATGGCTTCATTCTACAAATCAGTGGATGGAATTTCACCTCCAACCCATTAAAGAAATTCATCTTCATTCAAATTTTGCAAACGAATTTGAAGTAAATGGTAATTACCAGACGAATATTTATTTGTATATAATTTCATTTTTTATTTTGGGTATTGCATGTATTAACCTGCTAAACTTATCGACAGCTAAATCTTTACAACGTACAAAAGAAGCGGGTGTTCGTAAACTAGTTGGTGGAAGTAAGTGGCAACTTTTGATTCAATTCATGCTTGAATTTTTGTTATTGAATCTTGCCTCATTTGTTCTGTGCGCATTATTATTTTTTGCGCTATTGCCATGGTTTTCTGAACTAACCGAACGAAACGAGCTGTATCAGCTAATATATACCAGGAAGTTTGCCTTGTTGGTAATAAGTGTTTTTTTGTTTATTAACTTACTAACGGGGCTTTATCCTTCATTATTGATGGCCGTCACCAATCCAACACAAATTGTGAAGGGAAAATTTAAAAGCTCTGCTTCTGGAATTTTCATGAGGAAGTCTCTTATTCTATTTCAGTACCTTGTTGCTATTACTTTATTAACTAGCGTATATATTATTTATAAACAAATTAAATATTTACAGGAGATAAATTTAGGGTTCGACAAGCATAATGTACTGACTTTAAAAGCTCCGCTAATAAAGCTTGATAATTTTTCTGATCGCTATGACAGTTTTACCGAGGATTTAAAGCAGTACTCTACAATACATAGTATTACTCCAATAAGTGAGCTTCCTGGACTTCCCATTAGCTGGTCTTCATATGGGGTTCGTAAACTTTCTGATGAGAACGAATTAAATGTGAATCAGTACAAAATAGTATCAATTGATGAAAATTTTATAGAAGTCTTTAGGCTTGAATTAAAAGCGGGCCTAAACGTAAATTTTAATGATTACGAAAAATATGTTTTGGTTAACGAAACAGCCCTAACCTATCTGGGACTTGATGATGTTGAGTTGGCTTTAGGTCAGTCATTGTTATTTCTTGAAGATACGGTACAAATTGTCGGTGTATTAAAGAATTATTTTCACGAACCTGTAAAAGAAAGTACCCAACCTGTAATTTACCATTACAATAAAATGAAGGCTTCGCATATAGCTATACGTTACTCTGGAGAGAGTTCTGAACTAATCGGGTTGGTGGGGGAAATGTATCAAAAATATTTTGCCGGTAATCCTTATGTTTTTAATTTTTTGGATGAAAAGTATGATCAACAATACAAAGCCGATATCATATTCGGTAAAGTAAGTGGCTTATTTGCTTTTATAGCAATAATAATTACTTGCCTGGGCTTGGTTGGTTTATCTGCTTATACCATTGTATTACGATTTCAGGAAATAGGTATTCGTATAGTTTTAGGCGCATCGGTAAAATCTATTGTGGCTTTATTACTTAAGGATTTTTTAGTTTTAGCATCCAGTGCCGGAATAATAGCGATGTTTATCTCATGGTATGTTATAACAGATTGGCTAGAAGACTTCGCTAGTCGGATTGAACTAAGTATACTTTACTTTGTAATTCCTGTCTTATTTACAATTTTGTTGACCGTGATTACACTTAGCTTTCAAACGATTAAAGCCGCACTAATAAATCCTGTAAAGGCCCTTAAAACTGATGGATAAAGATTCAGGTTTTACCTTGGGTGATAAAGAAATCAAAGTTTTTTTAACTTTAATTATGCGTGGTTTTTATAAAAAGAGG
>CAZVFM010000302.1:0-3230 GCA_964626095.1 uncultured Roseivirgaceae bacterium
GGCAAAGGCAAGAAGGCTCAATTACTGATTCGGATGCTTCTGCTAAAGGGGATTCTCAAGGCACTTCTAAAAGTTGTTTATATGACTATGTGGAAAAGCTTGATGAAGTATTTACTGTAGAATTGGTGAGTGAAATATTAGGGTATGATAAAGCGGAGGCAAAAAGTGAGTATTCTAAACCAGGTAAAAATGTAACCTATCATTCATGTTCTTATTCATGGAAGGGAGATCGAAAGCAAACGATGAAGATAGGAAATACAACAATGGATATTCCGGTGAATGATTATGTTTCATTGTCTGGGTTCTCAAAAATGACTGCCGAAAAATTTGACTTTCAGTACAAAAATTTATCGGAAGAAGAAAAGGCTAAAATTGACGAAGCTTTATCAAAAGCAATGGATGAGAAGGTTGATGATGAACAAATTACTAAAGATCAAAAGGAAACTGCCGACAAGCTGAGCAATGCTATCGTAGGCAAAATTGCCTTTGAAGAGGTAAATAATTTGGGGAGCAAATCATTATGGAACCCAAACATTCTGGAGCTCACGGTTTTTAATGTGGATATGCTTTTTAAAGTTTCAGTTAATGTAAGTAATGACACATCCTACAATAGAGAAAAAGCAATAGCTATTGCAACAGCTTTGTTGAAGTTGTGTGATTGATTTTATCTGAGGTGACATAATTTGCTGTTTCCTGATTTTGGTCGAAACTTAGTTCCTTGCAATTAATAAGCAGATTTATAATCACAAACAAAAGCTCATGAAATCTCAGCAATTAAAATCGATATTTTTCTTAATTGCTACTAATCCTTAGGGATTCCTTAACAAGCGCATTTCAACAGCCTCCCTGTAAGTGTTTGCCAGTGGAATGGTTTGCCCATCAATTGTAACTTGATGCTTTTCCAACTTTTCAACTTCTAAAAGATTGACAACATAGGATTTGTGAATTCTCATAATGGTATCTGGAGGCAAAACAGCCAGGATTTCAGCGATCGTCATTCGGGTACTCAGTGTTTTTCTTTTCGTATGAATGAACAAAAGATTACCCTCAGATTTAATGTATTTGATTTCATTCAAATTAACCCTTACCCAATCATAACTGTCTTTGATAAAAATACTTTTTTCCTCTCCTTTTTTTCGAATGATTTCCAGAAAAGCTCTATTTAGGGCTGTCAAAAATCTTTCAAAGGAAAATGGTTTCAAGAGATAATCCAAAGCCTGCAACTCGTAGCTTTGAATCGCATATTCTGAATGGGCAGTCGTAAAAATGAAAGACTTACCTAGCGGTTGAATGATTTTAGCTATTTCTGTCCCCTTGATTCCTGGCATATTGATATCCAGGAAAATTAAATCCGGTTGCTTTTCAAAAATGTATTTGAGCCCTTCATTAGAGTCTGTAAATGTCTCTAGTAAATGGACGAAGGGCACTTTCTCCAAGTACTTTTCAATTACACCCAATGCCGGAATTTCATCATCTATAGCTACTGCTGAAATCAACATTTACTTAGTCCTTTAAATATATATTTAAAAACACCTTAAAAATCTTTGCCTCTTTAGTAACCGCTAAGCTATGCCTGTCAGGATACAATGACTTTAATCGTTGCTTGACTAATTGGATTCCCTTACCTGTTCCCTTATTTTCCTGCACATGCTTTTCCAAATAAGAATTTTCTATTTCTAAAATCAACTTTCCTTCTTCCACTGCTAAATAAATCCCAAATTTGATATTCTCGTTGGGTGATCCAAAGTAAGTGAATTTAAATGCGTTTTCCAGAAAAGGCTGTATCAACATAGGGCTGATGGATACTTCCATGCCATCCCAATTGATTTCGATCTGAATGCCTTCTTCACCAAATTGATGAAACCTATCTTTTTGTAATTGAATATATTTTTCTAAAAATCCGATTTCTTCTGCTATCGAAATAGAATCTTTGTTTGATTTTTCTAATGCAAAACGCATTAAGTCCGAAATTTGTAAGATTTGTTGAGCAGTTTGAGGACTATTTTCTTCAATAGCTGAATGATAGCTTGTATTCATTGCATTAAACAAAAAGTGGGGATTCAGCTGGGACTGAAGCAGATTTAATTCTGCTCTATCTTTTTCCTGAATTAGTTTTGCTTGCTTTCGTTTGGAGTGGATCATGTCAAAAAACCAAGTGAATGCCATAAAGTACAAGGCTATCACCATAGTCAGAATGAAATTATCTTTCATGAGGTCTGATTCATACCGCGAAAGCCATTGCAACAACTCAAATAATAGCGCAAAGAGACCCAATTCAACAGACCAAAAAATAAATCCATCAAATAGTGATCCACGCCATTTCAAAAACAAGTATTTAAAATTAAACCACGCCAATAAATTAATTCCTAAAAAAACCAAAACCCAGCTTAAAAGATAAAGCATTAAGTTGCCTAAATAATGCTCTTCGCCATCTGATAACTCAAAGGAAATTAATGCCCAAATTTTGTAAACCCAATAACCCGCTAATGCTGAAAAAATCAACAGACTAAACCAATAAGCCTTTTTAATTGGATTCATTCTTTTCTTTAATTCGAGCTATTTAGTGGTTGTTAGTGTTATAATTTCTCCTTTCATATTTTTAATTTCTCTTTCGCCAACCTCAGAAGATCTTCTTACCAAATGAATGGATGTCATCAATACCTGATATTCCACCAATGCTTCCAAATAGTAAGTCTTCCCAGCTTCTAAGGTAAGGCTATAATCCTTGTCTTCGGTCAAATTTCTCCATAACAGCCCTTTAGTTTGCAATGAAATTTTACCTGGAGGGTGTTCTAATACATAATAAATGTTCTTTTGAAAAGAAGAAATAACCCGTTCATTGTCTATAAATAAACTGAAGGAAGAGAAATTTAAACTACGCTTGGAATAAATCACTAAGGTTGATACCTCATCTTTTTTTTGAAAATAAAGAAGCTCGCTCTTATCTATACCTGCGCTTTGCAGAAACAATACAATAATGATATGGAACTTGCCCATATTATCTTTGCCTGGAAATGATTACCGAACCCCTTAGATAAATCAAAGAAACTCTATCAGTTATATTGTTTGTCAAAGAAGTATCTGGGCTCGCCCAATTCGGGGATCCTATACCACCTTTGTATCCTAGTTGAATACTTTGCATTACTGAAAGAGGCCTTAATGCACGAGAAGTATATTCAAGTGCTATGTCAAAAGTACCAGAAAAATGCTCAAGCAATGGCCAGGCAGTT
>CAZVFM010000303.1:0-3225 GCA_964626095.1 uncultured Roseivirgaceae bacterium
TTTTGTTACTGTAATTAAGCAACTTACAGTGCAACGAATGTGCATTATTCAATTATTTTAATTGAGGTTCCCATTGGTAAAAAAGCAGCAATTGAATATACTATTCCAGGTGACACAACCAAAGAACATAAATAGTTGCGGAAAAATCCCACCTCTTGAAAATGCGTTGTTAGTGCTTGATCTTCTTCTCATAAGGTCATCCGAATTTGATTGTTCTTTTTTGCCTGTTTATAGTTTTCTTTCATGGTAGATGTCATTCCAGAGCCGAAATAAACTCCTGTAGTTTTGATAAACCCGTCATAAATAATTTGGTTATTAAATGGCAAGATTGTCGTCTTTATGAGAACTGGAAACCGGTCAAAGAAATGATCAAAACTATCACGCAATGCTTTTACTGCATAAAACCTGTTGTCTTTTGCGTCAATAAAAATTGCGTTGTTGGTTAAGCATTTAAAAATTACAAAGTCACTTGAAATTGTTTTTTTGAATCCTGTCAAAATTGAAATTTGTTCCGTTGTCAACTGGTCAGAATATGTTGATATATAGTTGTCTAGTAATTGATTGTTTTCAAGTAAAAAGTCTCGGCACTTTAATTTTGTTGATAAATCTAAGTCAACAAACATGACAAAATTTATATCGTCAGCAACGATATTACTTTGTTGTCCTGCGTAATATAATAGGTCAAGATGTATACTTAAAAATGTCTTATATTCTATGTCTGTTAGTGTCATACCATATCTTATTTTAACTCACTACTGAAATCGGGCTTCACCGAAGATTTACTCTTCGAAAATTCGACCTCGTGAGGATTTTCCCCATATAGTCCTGAATATCCAACCGCCTTCATTTTTTTCTCATTTCGTAACACAGGTCCACCATTCCGCTTTCGTAGGCAGTCACATCTTTGAGGTGCAATGCTTGTTCCTGTCCTATTTGGTCAAAAAATGGTATGCCATCACCTAAAATAATGGGCAGAATTGACTGTCTTATTTCGTCTGCTAAGTTTAAACGAATAAAATCTTTGGTAAGCTCTGCTCCACCTACCACCCAAACATTCTTATATTTTGGTTTAAGTTGTTTGTTCAAAAGTTTGTTCAGGTCGCCCGAATAGATTTGAATGTTTGGTCTGTCAATGGGCAGGTTTCTGTGAGTTACTACAATTGTCGGGACGTCACCGTAAGGCCATCCAAAAGATTTTGAAAGCTCAAAAGCGTGTTCGTATGTCCGGGAACCCATTACATAGCAGTCTATTGTTTGAAGTATCTCTTCCGCATCTTTTTCCGGCACTCCTTTCTCGTAGTAGTCCGATATCTCAAACCAGGAAACACTATTGTCTTTTTTTGCGATAAAACCATCAAGACTTGAAACCATTTAGCAACTTCATGATCACATTTTATGATTAAATAATTTATTGTCAATAGAGTATTTTCCTGCGCCTGTGAAAAACAATCCTATAAACGAAATAATAAAAAGTACAGGTGGTTCTTTATCAAATAAATCTAAATGGGATTCATGTATAAGAATGACTACAATCATTGTGAATATTAATGGAATTAATGCAAACCTGGTGAACAAGCCAAGTATCAGGAAAATCGAACAGAGAAACTCAGCAAAGGTCACTAATATCAACGAGGGCGTACTTCCTATGCCAATTGGGTCTGGGAAATCTCCATTACCACTTAGCAGGTCTTGAAACTTTCCGATTCCGTGCATTAAAATCATGGAACCAAATCCGATACGAAATAAAAATATTCCCGCATCCGTAAAGTTAAGATTTATAAAATCTGATATTTTATTGCTACTCATATTTATTTACGAAATATCTTTATGTGTCAAGTTCTTTGTGTTTGCTTTACGCATGATTGTGACTAATGAGCAAAAAATGCTACTTGTGAAGTAACAGTCAATGGTTTGTGTGTCTTCCAGTCTGCAGATTTAGTGTTTACATACCTTTCCGGTGCATTGTTCTGGTTTGCTGCATAGTCCGCAATTATGTCAAGCGGTGGTTGATTATGATTTCCGTCAATACGTTTACCATTGTCGTTATTTATTGTCCGTGTTTTGTCTTTAAATCACGATCGTCCTAAAATGCCCAATAGCGGTTTGAAGCTAAAGCCACAGGAAGGGATTTTCACGACTGAATCCCACACGTGGGGGACACTGCACTTCAAATGTACTACTTTCCAATCAACCCGTCCGAAGTGAAACGGAGATGGGTCCCATGAAGTACAACCTGCCCGTCTTAGCAGGGAAACCTCTGCTTGTGGGTAGACGATGTATACGGTTGGTTGTTTTTCTGGTCAGTCAAATTTGTTACCTTTTCTGAACATCTTCCAACTTTTGTTATTGCCTCACAGGATTTCGTCCTCAAACGGCACTTCAAGAAGCTGTTTGTTTTCTTCTCTGCTGAATATGACTATTGACTATATCGCTCATTTGCCAGGTTCCTTTTTCCCTTCTGCTGCTATGCTAGACGGCTGTTGTTTGAATTTTAAATCCCCGGTCAATGTCTGGACCTTAGATTAAACGAGATGGAACTGATTTAGCTGATTTTGTTTCCGTATGGTTTGCTGCCAGTTTATACTTTGGATTAATAAGCCTTCGGTATTCCAGACTCTTAGAACCAAAATTCAACAACATCCCAATCTCCAGGTTATATGCTTCCAGATAGTTTATCGCCTGTGCCAGGTGAACATCTTCCAACTTTGTTACTGCCCTTAATCTCTACGGAAACCACATCCTCTACCAGAAAATCAACCCTTCGTGTACCTACAATTCTATCTTTATAGAACACATTCATTTCAGACTCCCGGACAAAAGAAACACGCTCATAAACTCCTCTTCCAATGACCTTTGATAAATCACTTCCTGAAAACCATTGCCAAGGTATTTATGCACCTCCATAGCGCAACCAATGATTTTACCTGTAATGGCTGAATATTTATACTTTTCATCGATCATATTCAAAAATCATTTTTATCAGATTAATCTGTTACAATCAGAGGTTCAGACAACTGCACAAATTCTATTTCAAGCACCCTTCTTTCGCCTTTTTTAGTCTTTATTTTGTCGACAACCGATTCTTTCGATAGGAATTCTTAATGGCAATTTTGCCCATCTCTAAAAGTAAATAAATCGCATCCGGTCACTTCAACCTTAGTGCCATCTGATTTCGTTCCGGTAAAGATCCACTCGGAAAAACCTCGGTCTCCTAAAACAAAGTGC
>CAZVFM010000304.1:0-3221 GCA_964626095.1 uncultured Roseivirgaceae bacterium
GTTGGACATACCGGTGTTTTTGAAGCTGCAGTTAAAGCCTGTGAAACGGTAGATGCTTGTACAGCAAAAGTTATTGAGGCTGCTCTTGCGAATGACTATGCCAGCATTGTAATTGCTGATCATGGCAATGCCGACTGCATGATTAACGAGGATGGGAGTCCGAATACCGCACACACCACCAGCCTGGTTCCTTGTATACTGGTTGACAAAAGCTATAAAGGAAAATTGAAAGACGGTAAATTGGGAGACCTTGCACCTACTATATTAAAGTTGATGGGGATTGGAATTCCAGGTGAAATGACAGGCAAAATTTTGATTGATGAATAGATATTTTGTAGGATTCTTTTGTTTGATTTTCTCTCTTAGCTCTTGTTTGGATGATACATCCAGGCTAAGCTCCGGTTATTTCAGTATGGACAGCCTGGTAAATGCACAAATAAAGTACTTGTCTGCCAATGAAGTTGCTCTTAATAAAACCGCAATTATAAATGGCAAGGAGGAGCGGAGCACCATTCGTCCGGATAGCTTACTATGGGCGAACGAATTTGACATTTTGAGAAAAGCAGACATCACAAGACCAGCATATAACAATGCTTTTAAGATAACTGAGGAAGAGGATTTGCAAAGTAATTTGAAAATTTTGCGATATGAGGCAAAAGATGAATTGCCTGTGAAAACCATGTGGATTTATTTTCTTGAAGACAAGTCTGATTTAAGGAGAATAAAAATAACGATAGAAGATGATACAAAAATATTTTCCAACGATAAAGAGATACTGATGAATTTTGAAAAAATACAAGGTGTTACTGTGTTAAAAAACTATGAGATCAGAGGAAAACAGAAAATGATGCTAAGCGACACGACACTTTATCTTATCAGTGGAAACATAGAGATACTCTAGGCTGATTTATTTGTAAATACTCAAACGAAAACAAACACATTCATGAATTGGATTGAAATTGCCGGTCATACCGGTGCAGTATTAAGCAGTATCACCTTTATTCCTCAGGTAATTAAAGCATGGCAATCAAAAAGTGTGGGTGATCTTAGTTTGTTAATGATGTTGATAGTTTTTACCAGCACTATAGTTTGGCTTGTTTATGGTATTGCACTAAATCTGCTGCCGGTAATCATTGCCAATGCAATTATATGTTCGCTAAGTGTTGTACTGATTTATTTTAAGTTTGCTTTTGCGCCATCAAAGAAACTGTAAGTGATTATAGCAATTAGATTTTCATCAAGGCATCCAAAAAACCGAGATTTTCTTTTCTATTTTTAATTACCAGAAGATTATATGGATAGTGTATGCGTGTCATTTTATCGGCTACACTTCCCATTATCCAACCCGCAGCACCAGTTCTTCCTTTAGATCCCATGATGATGAGGTCAGGATTGTATTTCTCTATTTCATCATAAGTAATACGTGCCGTGCTAGTTCCCTTCTTATCAAGAGAGTAAATACAATCAAACTCTTGAAGACCATGTTTTTTGATAAATTTTTTACAATCATTCTGAGCATGGCCTTTCATAATTTCTGCAAACTCTTCAAAACTTTTTCCAGTCTTATAATATCCTTTCGGAACAGTGAAAGTATGTTGTGCAGTTAAAGTTGCATTGCATCTTTGCATTATTTGCTGCGCAATATGCATTACCTGACCTGTGCTTTCTGAAAAATCAGTAGGAACAAAAATTTTATTTAATTGTAATGGGCTGCCTTCAGAAACAAACAATAAAGAACATGGGGCCAGCTTTGCAAGTTTACCAGGCAATACACCTTCTCCTTCCTTTTCTTTTTTACCGAAAACCATCAAATCAATATCTTTCTGCCGACTATACTTTAAAATTTCGGCAGTTGCATTTCCTTCCCTCACTTCAATTTCAGTTTCACATGCTTTGTAATCATAATTTTCGTTGATACTATGCTCCAGAATTTTTTCTATGGTTTCGTCTAATGGCGCAAGCAAATCAGGATACTTCTCTTTGATTTCAGTTGGTATTTCCAGGGAGCTAGCTACATGCAGAAAATAAATTTTTTCCGGCTTAATGATACTGGCAATAAATGAAGTGTAACGTAATACGATCTTATCGGCCTCTGTGCCATCAAGACAAAGCAGTATTCTTTTTAAACTTTCCATCCTTAAATATAATAATGACTTGATTGATTCAATACATTATTTCGAATCAAAGATATTAATTCTCGCTTTGCAACAATTCTTAGCCTGAGTGGTTTAAATTTGCCGGCAATTCAATGATATGGCTAAACGAGAACCACTGAATCCGGAGGATAAAAGGTCTTTAAGCAGAGAAAATCTTAAAAAGCTTTTGGGCATTTTTCGATTCGTTCTGCCTTATAAATGGAGCTTTGTTCTTGGTATGACAAGCCTTGCCCTTTCAAGCTTAACGCTTCTTACTTTTCCATTTTTCGCTGGTAAATTATTAGATACGGCCTCGGGTAGGGGTAATTTCATCATTGATGATGTAAATACAATCGCACTGGTTCTGATAGGTATTCTTTTGCTGCAAAGTGTTTTCTCTTTTACAAGAGTATATGCTTTTGCCAGGGTAAGTGAGAGAAGTCTGGCAGATTTAAGACATGCTATTTTTCATAAAATCCTGGCTTTACCCGTACCGTTTTTTGATAGCCGAAGAGTTGGTGAATTGGTGAGCCGGATTACTTCAGATGTAAGTGTTTTGCAGGATACCTTTAGTGTAACACTAGCTGAACTACTAAGACAAAGTTTAACATTAATTGTAGGTGTTGGCGTTATCTTCTTTCTTGCTCCAAAGCTTACGCTTTTTATGCTGGCTACGTTTCCGGTATTGGTAGTCTTGGCACTCGTGTTTGGTAAATACATACGCACACTTTCTAAGAAGACGCAAGACAAACTTGCGCAAGCAAATGTAATTGTTGAAGAGACCTTGCAATCTGTTAACATGGTAAAGTCATTTACCAATGAGGCGTATGAATCGGGTCGTTATAAAAATGCTTTACTTGAATCAGTGCGCATAGCTTTGCAAACAGCACGTTATCGGGGCTTCTTTTTTTCTTTTGTTATCCTGGCCATCTTCGGGGGCATAGTGGGTGTAATGTGGTTTGGTGCTATTCAGATTCAAAAAGGCGAAATAACGGTGGGAGAGCTCACTTCATTTGTGTTGTACACCATTTTTATAGGGGGATCAATGGCTGGACTGGGCGATATATACGGCCAGGTACAACGAGC
>CAZVFM010000305.1:0-318 GCA_964626095.1 uncultured Roseivirgaceae bacterium
AGTTATGTATATTATACGCTCTTTTAAGAGCCTGGAGAAAATATCATATGAGCGCTCGCCCCTGTTGGTTTGCTCAACTACCATTGGCACGAGTGTATTAACTGTCAAATCAATGGGATCACGCATCATCATTATAGTACCTTTTTCTAACTAGCCCTTCACATAGGGTTTTTAATTTAATAAACAATATCAAATTATGATTTTCACCCAAATTTGATAATATTATGAAGTTCATCTTAAACCTATAGCCAAATTGACCTGTAGAATCTTAAAATTTCTTCAAGGAATATCCATAAAAGCATTAACGCTTGAATATCT
>CAZVFM010000305.1:328-3200 GCA_964626095.1 uncultured Roseivirgaceae bacterium
AAATATAATTTATTATATTCATGAAAAAAGCGCACCAAATTAAGATGCGCTTTTACTATTAAATGTAAATAATAAAGATTAAATGTCAGAATCAGATTGTTTCATAAGCTCTTCTTTTGAAACTATTTTATCTTTAACTTCTGCTAGCTCAATAAGATAATCGACAACTTTCTCTTCAAAAATCGGCGCCCTTAAACTTGCCATTTGTTGAGGGTTTTTCTGATAATATTCTATAACTTGCCGCTCTTGACCCGGATATTGACGGGCTTGATCCACCACTGCACCTTGCAATTCTTGGTCACTCACTTTGACATCGTTCTTTGTACCGATTTCAGCAAGAACAAGCCCTAAACGTACGCGACGCTCTGCTATTTTTTTATATTCAACCCTTGCTTCATCTTCGCTCTTTTCACCACCCTCACCAAAGGTTCCGCCTTTAGCTTCAAGATCTAATGTCACTTGTTTCCAGATCGAATCAAATTCCTGACCTACAAGCGTTTCTGGTAATTCAAAATTATACATGTCATCCAGAGCATCAAGCAGCTGACGCTTAACTTTTAGCCTTGTGAACTCGCCATATTGGCTTTCAATTTGTCCTTTGAGAGCTAATTTAAGCTTGTCGAGCGAATCAATACCAAATTTCTTGGCAAATTCATCATCATATTCAAAGGCATCAGGCTCCATAACAGTAACTAAAGTAACATCAAACTCAGCATCTTTACCTGCCAAGCTTTTGTTACCGTATTCTTCTGGGAATTTAACTTTAACAAGTTTTTCCTTGCCCTTAGCTAAGCCTATAAGTTGATCTTCAAAGCCGGGGATAAATTGGCCTGAACCAAGCACAAGCTCTACATTCTCGCCCTTACCGCCCTCAAACTCTTGACCATCAACGCGACCTATAAATGAAATTACAGCCTTGTCATCCTTAGCTGCTTTTATAGTTTTACCTTCTTTTTCTTTATATGGCCTTGTTGATGCTGAAAGCTCAGCTAGACGCGCTTCAACATCACTATCCGATGTATCGGTTAAGGGCCGCTCTATTTTAATTTTCGAAAAATCAAGCATTTCAATGGCGGGTATAACTTCATAGACAACATTGACTTCTAGATCACCCTTGCCATCTAAAACTTTCTCGGCTTCAGCTGCGTCTTCAGTCATTTTGAATTCAGGCTCAGCAGTTGGGCGCTCTTCGCGCTCTTTAATCTTTTTGTTGACTTCACTGACTAAAACTTCGTTGATAATTTCAGCCATCAAGGACTTACCATGAAGTTTTTTGATATGGCTAGCAGGCACTTTACCAGGACGAAACCCCTTAATATTTATGCGGTCTTTCGTTTGTGCAATTTTGCTATCGAGCTTTTCGTTAAGCTCTTGAGCTGGCACAACGATTTTTAATTCTCTTTTTAGACCCGCATTGAGTGTTTCTGTAACTTGCATATATTTATCCGTTTTTTAAAGCGCCATCATAATATTTGTCAATTTGGTGCGGGCGGAGGGACTTGAACCCCCATGACTTGCGTCACTGGAACCTAAATCCAGCGTGTCTACCAATTTCACCACGCCCGCTAAGACTGACTTGTTTTGCCTCTATAACAACACAAAGGAACAAGATCAAAGGAAAAACACAATTTTACAGCTGATTATCAATATTTTCGTATAATTATTCTAACTTTGGTCAATTAATTTTATTTTTATCGCACTAAAATATCATGCGTCATGCATTATACCAAATATCACAACCACTGTTGCGCCTATAAAAAGCATTATATGTGCTGGGAAATTGTCCGTAGAGATCATTTGCTCAGGGCTAACGCCCAGAAATGTTAGAGTTAGAAAAGCAATTAATCCTAAAAAGATAACTTTTACCATTTTATTATTCTCCAGTCTTAAAGTTGTACATATTTTGGCTAAATACCGTTTATTATGTATAACTCACGCAAAGCCTGTGCCACATCGCCGCTTTCCAGTTCACATTTTTAGGAAACGCAATTATATGGTTAATATTAACTTTATTGATGTGACGCACAAAAAATAAGCACATGCCAAATTTTCAATCACTGCCGCCTGAAATTTAGCCATTTATTTAATCTGAAGTATTGAGATTTTTTATAATAAACATATATATTACAGTTATTTACCGAATTTTTATATGCATCTTGAAAAGTCTGATCACTGTTCTTGCTTCTCATGCAAATATTACTTATGCTTATGCTCATCAATAAAATTTGACCTGCAAAAATGGTCATTTACATTAGAACTAACAATGAGAGAATAGATGAAAAAAATTGAAGCCATCATCAAGCCATTTAAACTCGATGAGGTGAAGGAGGCGCTCCAAGAAATTGGAATACAGGGTATAACTGTATTGGAGGCTAAAGGTTTTGGACGACAAAAAGGCCATACTGAGCTTTATCGCGGTGCAGAATATGTCGTTGATTTTTTACCAAAGGTTAAAATAGAAATTATTCTCTCTGATGAGCTTTTAGACAAAGCCGTTGAAGCGATCCAAAAAGCTGCTCAAACAGGGCGTATAGGTGATGGTAAAATTTTTATTTCAACTATTGACGATGTTATTCGTATCCGCACTGGTGAAACTGGCATAGATGCCATTTAACATTAGCGAAAATATTCCGTATATGAAATTAGTAATAATTATCAATAACTTTTACTTCCCACTAAACTTTTAACATCAACAGGAAAGATTAAATGAGTAAATCAAAAGAAGTATTGAAGCGCATTAAAGACGAAGATATTCGTTATGTTGACCTTCGTTTTACCGATACGCGCGGTAAAATGCAGCATTTAACTATGGATATTAGCCAAATCACAGAAGAAACTCTTGAAGAAGGCATAATGTTTGATGGCTCATCCA
>CAZVFM010000306.1:0-3188 GCA_964626095.1 uncultured Roseivirgaceae bacterium
ATTCTTTGCTTCTGCAATGGCTGCTTTGGCGATTTTTACTGCATCTTTATTTTCAGGTTCGGCATATACTTCAACACCAATCTGCTCACCCAATACTTTTAGCTGATCAATAGCAGCTGGTCTGTAAATATCACATGCGGCCAACATCACCTGCTTGCCCTGCTTTTTTAGCATGTTAGCCAGCTTACCCGAGAAAGTAGTTTTACCAGAACCCTGCAAGCCGGCAATCAAAATCACGGCAGGGTTACCTTCAATTTTTATGTCTTCATGCTTACCACCCATCAGGCTCGTAAGCTCATCCTGGGTAATCTTCACCAACAACTGACCCGGAGATACTGCTGTAAGCACATCCTGACCCATGGCCTTGGCTTTGATATCATCGGTCACCTCTTTGGCAACCTTATAGTTTACGTCCGCATCAATAAGCGCACGCCTGATTTCTTTAACCGTTGTTGCAACGTTAATCTCAGAGATTTTTCCCTGTCCTTTAAGGCCCTGAATGGCCTTTTCTATCTTTAAACCGAGGTTATCGAACATAATGCATGAAATTGAGTGGCAAATTTAAGTTTCAAATAGGCGAAAGCAAACCTTAAATACCGGTATTATCTGAATAAGATTAGAGGATAAACATTTCCTGATTTAAAGACTGAAGAACCCTCAACCAACTCCAAAAAACCATCCACCTCCAACAAATTGGCATGATCGCCCGAGCCTCCACCCGGCACCGGATAAGCCAGCAATAGGCCCTGCTCATTTTTAACTTTAACCTGAAGGAAATGAGTAAGCGAATTATCCTTTACCTGAAAATCTTCTGCCAACTGTGCATAATTTGTTTGTAGCGTAGTATTGCGACAAGCATAAATCCAGGGTAAGATGTATCTGTAAAAACACAGATAAGTAGAAACCGGATTGCCGGGCAATGCAAAAACTACTTTGTCTTTACCCGTACCAAACCAAAAAGGTTTGCCGGGTTTTTGGGCCACGCCATGAAAATGCTTTTCAATGCCATGTGCTGCTAAAGTTTTAGGAATGAAATCAAACTTACCTTTGGAAACTCCGCCACTGATGATCAACACATCATAATCCTTAATTAATGCTTCAAATGATTTTTGTAATTGTGCCTCATCATCTTTGAAGTGATGCAGACTTGCATCCATGCTTTCATATTTCAAGGCTGCCAACAAAGCATAGCTGTTTGATTTTCTGATTTGATGAGCTAAAGGTTTTTCTACTATATCAACCAATTCATCACCTGTAGAAACAATAGCAATTTTTGGTGAGCTATACACCCTTGCTTTGGCTTTACCTACACTTGCCAGTACGGCAATGTCTGCAGGGCTCAGCTTAGTACCTTGTCTGATTAATACATCCCCACCTTTTTTATCGGCACCTTGCTTATGTACATTACTTCCTATTGCAAAATTCTCAATTTGTATGGTAGCAGTTCCATTCGCAATGTTCACATCTTCGTAACGAATAACGGTATCAGTGCCTAAGGGTAAAACAGCACCGGTCATCACTTCCAAACAATTACTTAAGTCATTTAATTGTTTTGGTTCTTCACCAGCCTTTTGTGTTCCTGCAATTTTAAATTCCCTGCCTCCGCTTGCAAAGGACTGATAAGCTATTGCAATACCATCCATTGCCACCCTATGATATGGAGGTAAGTCTCTGTCGGCTACAATTTCCTCAGCTAAAACGCTTCCGTTTAATTTTTCTATTGGTAAAACGACCTCAGGAAATTGAATGGTTTTTGATAATACGATTTGAAGGGCTTGCGTAACTGAAATCATGAAAACATTGCTTGTTCGTTTTTTATAGTAAATTAGCACAAGTAAGCACAAAATTCAGCATTAAAGCTGATGAAGAAAAAAGAATTTACACACATAGATTCCAGGGGTAAACCACAAATGGTGGATGTTACTTCGAAAACAGCTACCAAAAGAACTGCTGCCGCAATTGCAAGCATAAAAATCCCGAAAATAATTCTTGACCAATTAAAAGACGGAGAGATTATCAGTAAAAAAGGTCCTGTATTTCAAACAGCGATCATAGCCGGAGTAATGGGTGCAAAAAAAACAGCTGAATTAATTCCTTTTTGTCATCCGATTAACATCGAAGATTGTCAGGTAAAAATCAGTATTGTTAAAAGTAAAATACAGATCAATACATCAGTTACTACTATTGGCAAAACCGGTGTAGAGATGGAAGCACTAACAGCAGCACATGTAGCCGCACTAACTGTATACGATATGTGTAAAGCGCTTTCGCATGATATTGTAATTGAAGAAATAAAATTGATGGCGAAGAGTGGTGGTAAAAAAGATTTCAAAAGAAAATAATACAGCAATTGAAAAAATCCTTTCGCAAAATTGTATTTGAATATCTGGAGCCTGGTGATGATGGAAATCCGGGTGAACGGATAGTTGAGTACTCCATTATTACGTTAATTGTATTGAATGTAATCATGGTGATACTTGAATCATTCCAAGATTTAGACAAAAAGTATCATGATTTTTTCAACTACTTTGAAAACTTTTCAGTAATCGTTTTTACTATTGAATATTTTCTGCGAATCTGGTCAATTGTAGAGAAAAAAAAGTATGCCGGTCCACTATGGGGGCGACTCAAATATGTAAAAAGTGGAGAGGCTATAGTTGACCTACTGGCCATTCTTCCAACCTACTTAGCTTTTCTTCCTTTTGACTTAAGGTTTTTGCGCGGACTAAGATTATTCAGGTTATTCAGAATTTTCAAACTGGCCAGATATGTTGAGGCATTACAAATCATTAATAAAGTCATTTACGAAAAAAAAGAGCAATTATTATTAAGCGTATCCTTTATCATAATTGTATTAATTGTTGCTTCAAGTATTGTATATTATATCGAGTTCCCTTATCAACCTGAAGCATTCTCTAGCATACCCAAAACCATGTGGTGGGGTATTGCCACAATTACCACAGTTGGATATGGAGATATAACACCCATTACGGGCATGGGTCGTTTGTTGGGTGGCTTAATGGCCATTATGGGATTAGGTATGTTTGCGCTTCCGGCAGGTATTATTTCTTCCGGATTAACCGAATACTTGAGTCAACAAAGAAAAAAAGAAGTTTGCCCGCATTGCGGAAAAAAAATTCATGAACACGAAGCCTGATCTTTTCGGATTAATTCTTTCCGGAGGTGAA
>CAZVFM010000307.1:0-2923 GCA_964626095.1 uncultured Roseivirgaceae bacterium
AGTTAGATTTACAATGTATTCAATATCGTTGCAGTCGTCTTTTTTACGGTGTCCATAGGCAATTAAACCAATGATCTGGTTGTCTGGCAAATTACCAACGGTGGTTGTTAATACCTCTGAAGCAATTTCTTTTTTGGTTTTATTTTCCATGTGGCCCCACATGGAGCCACTGGCATCATAGATAAATAGAATGGGAGATGGTCGTTCTTGCGCGTTTATGTTAAATGAAAAGCACAAAACTGCAAGTAATGAAAGTAGATTTTTCATTTTGGCAGGTTTAATATTTTAATGAAAGGATTCTAATGTTCCTATGATCAATCATAATGAAGGCCAACGGTCAGTGTTTGCTAGTGGCGGATAAATCAGTAGGAGTGTCCGCCTACACGAATATAATAAATTTGAATACACTACGGGCGACAAGGTCGTTGGAGCGGATAATAAACTAAATGTAGACTCCAACGTTTCACTGAAGCCATACGCTATCAATCCTTTTAGCGGTATAAGAGTATTGCTTTGTTAGGTAATTTGTGTTACGAATCACTATGATGTCTTTCTTAAAATTTTATCTTTTTTGAATATTTCATAGTTAAGTTCTTGAATCTTATTGCGAAGAGATTGAAGGTTTGGAGTAACATGCATAAATTCTTTTTTATGATTGGCAACATTAGTTATGAGCAGTCCATTATTTCTCAATGCGGAATGCATTTCATCAAAATACTTCATTGGGTCATGCACATGTTCGAAAAATTCTGTCGCGATGCATATGTCGCAACCTGGCAACTTTGGTATGGGTGTACTAGCCGTACAATCTGTTAACGTGCCTGGAATTTTTCCCTTCTTGAAAGTAGCTGGATTCGATCGAATCAGTTTTTTGAAAAAAGTCTTAACTCGATTTAAAAGGTTTGTTTTCATAATTTTGGACTTTTATTTTTTTGGAACGCGACCAATACTTAAAATATCCTGAAGCTTTTGCTTCATTCAAAAAAGTCCTTTACGCTCATGTCGTTAATGATAATTTTTTCTTATTCTCATTTTTTTCCTTCCTTGTACCACAAGAGTCGCTATTCCTTTTTTCTGGCGGTAAGGCCTACCGGGATTTTTAAATCCCCTTTATCATACATGTTGATGTAGATATCCAGCGTGTCTTTGCCACCTTCCCAAAATACTCGGTAGCGATCAAGCAAACCTGTATTGTCCATTAGCCCGTTAGGGGTCTTAAAGGCACAACAACTTCCTGCTCTGAAATATTTTATCTCTTCTCCATTTGGTCCAAGAAGTCCGTTCAGATACCAGCGCTCGTTTTTAGGACCACTGCTTTCTTTGCTGCCGCCAACTTTTACAGGGTTGGATTTATCGTATGCATACGTTTCATCAGCTGCATATTCGGTTAACAAATATGCATTGTCATCAATAGAGACAACGGGTTTAGTCCGTGTATCGCCATCGCCCTTTGATGTGCCCACAGTTCTTGAAGAAGAACAACTGAATAAAAGCACCAGACCAATAAACAAGGAAACTCTATTCATATGATTGAGATTAATTTAGTCGCTTTAAATACCTGTATAGGTAAATGGTGTGATGGCCTTCAGTCGTATTTTTAAATCTGATGTAATCTTTAATCCATCTATAAAATCTTCAAACTCTTTTTTGCCAATCTTTTCATTCTTGCGCGTTAACTCTTTCAGGGCTTCGTAAGGATTTGAGTAACCTTCCTTCCGCAGTATGGTTTGAATAGCCTCAGCAACAACAGCCCAGTTATTTTCCAGGTCGGCATTTATAGCCTGTTGATTCAGCTCCAGTTTGCCAACTCCTTTTAAAAGTGAGTTCAGGGCAATAACCGCATGCGCTAAGGGTACGCCAATGTTGCGCAGTACCGTACTATCCGTTAAGTCGCGCTGAAGGCGTGAGATAGGTAGCTTGGCTGAAAGGTGTTCAAAAATGGCATTGGCATACCCCAGGTTGCCTTCAGCATTTTCAAAATCAATGGGGTTTACTTTGTGCGGCATAGCGGAGCTGCCTACTTCACCGGCTTTTATTTTTTGTTTGAAGTAGTTCATGGAAATGTATTGCCATACATCGCGGCTGAAATCAATAAGTATAGTATTGATGCGCTTCAGGTTATCAAATAGTGCGGCCAGGTTATCGTAATGATCAATCTGGGTGGTGGGTTCGCTACGCACCAATCCTAAATTCTTGCTCACAAAGGTATTGCCGAAATGTCCCCAATTAATTTCCGGGTAAGCTACATGGTGCGCATTGAAGTTTCCGGTAGCGCCACCAAACTTGGCAGAATATGGAATAGTTTTGAGTAGCTCCAGTTGATTGTTTATCCGTTCAATAAATACGTACAGTTCCTTGCCCAATCGGGTAGGCGAAGCTGGCTGCCCATGGGTACGCGCCAGCATGGGTATATTTTTCCATTGTACACTCAGGGTTGTTAACGTGTTCACCAGGTTGGTCACAAGAGGTAGAAACTCTGCTTCCATAAACTCCTTCAGCGAAAGCGGTATGGCGGTGTTGTTAATATCTTGCGAGGTAAGCCCGAAGTGAATAAATTCTTTCCAGGTACTAAGCTTAAGCTCATCCAGTTTTTGTTTGATGAAGTACTCAACTGCCTTGACATCGTGGTTGGTAGTTTTTTCAATTTCTTTAATCTGAAGGGCATCTGCTTCGGTGAAGTGTTGGTAAACGTTACGCAACACGCTTTCCTGTTCTTTAGGAACTTTTGAAAGTTCCGGTAGCGCAGTGGTGAGGGCAATGAAGTATTCTATTTCCACGCGCACGCGGTAGCGCATTAAACCAAATTCAGAAAAATATGTGGCAAGTGAAGAGGCGGTATTGAAGTACCGTCCATCAATGGGCGAAATAGCTGTAAGGGTAGTGAGTTGCACAATGATCTGTTAAGATGTAAAAATAGCAAAAG
>CAZVFM010000307.1:2933-3144 GCA_964626095.1 uncultured Roseivirgaceae bacterium
TTATGAGTTAGCAACCGTTTCTCCGGTTGCCTATGTAAATTTATCAGCATTTTTATAGCTTCGCCCCCGCCATGAAAAACCTGTCCGGCATTTTTGTACTAATGGTTCTGTCGATCACCAGTATGGGCCAGAATAAGCCGGGTATGGAATTGCCGATACGCAAGGCATTAAGTACCATTACACTTGACGGTAAGCTGGATGAAGAAGATTG
>CAZVFM010000308.1:0-3141 GCA_964626095.1 uncultured Roseivirgaceae bacterium
CTATTCTTGAGAAAGATATTACTGAGGTGGCTGATGCCTTGTGCGATTTGCAATATGTACTCTCAGGGGCTATTCTGGAGTTTGGACTAGGTGAAAAATTTAGCGTATTGTTTGAGGAAGTGCAACGCTCAAATATGAGTAAAACATGTGCGTCAGAAGCAGAAGCTAAGGCCACTGTTGCACATTATTGGCAAAAAGATGCCACTGAGTGTTTTTATGAAAAAGTTGGGGAGCGATGGTTGGTTTATCGTAAATCAGATAACAAGACCATAAAATCAATCCATTACTCTCCTGCGGATTTGGACAGTATCCTGGCAGAAGAAAGTTTAAAGTGAATTTTTTGTTATCCAGTATCGGTAAGCAATAATGGCCTGATCTATTTTACGAAGCTTGCTTAGGTCTTTCTTACCGTACCGCGGAAGCAAAAATTTGTTAATAAAAGCGAGAAATTTGAACATTGCTTTCATACTATTTGTAGTTATAAAGTGCAGTTTTTTATGGACTTTAGCATATTCAAGTATAATTTTAAAGGATAAAAATATAGTTTAAAACATATGGAACCCAATATAGATCCATTTTTAGATGCCTGGCACCAAATCATGATTTTTGGGGGCATTGTGCTGGCATTACTTTCCGTTTTCCTCTACCTCTTTTACCAGGTCAGGGTTTCTTTGGTAAAAGGTTATAAATCCAGGTATGATTTCATCACCCAAAACGAAATAAGTTATTATAAGAAGGTGAGTTATGTATTTGGTGGCTCTGTTTTTATGTGGGCCAATTTATACGGCATGGGCGATATCGATGAAATTGGTTTGTGGTTTTTCATGCGCATATTTATAGGGATTGCACTTGGAACGCTCATAGCTTATATTACCTCATTGATTCTCGACTATTACTACCCCTCTGTCCTAGATAAAAAGCTAAAGCGTTTAAGGTATGCCACCAGGACTAATCCAGAGACAGGTAACAGGATGCGCCTTTTAAGTGAGGATGAAGAAGATGTTCATCTTGATGAGGGTATGCAGGCAGAAGAAAATGTTTTCTCTATTGATTATGATGTTTGGATTGATGAAAAAACCGGAAAAACGTTAATTGAGAAGTACCCTGGTCGCCTTCAGGCACTACAGTGTGGTAGTTGCGGATTTTATACTATGAAAATCGTTCGGGAAGAAATAACCAGAGAGGCAACTGAGAAGGCGGATGGGGAACTCATTAAGCATTACAAGTGTACCTATTGCAAGTCGGTAAGGGCCACTGCTTTTAATATTGCCAGAAAGAAAAATTATGCTGAATTAAAACCTGAAGAGTTAAAATTCAGACCTAATAAGACAATAGCCCTGGTTAGCCTTGAGGTACATTCTGTTTTTGGTGAAAAGAAACATTTTGAATTTCAAGACATTGAAGAAACGAAGAAGTTTCTTGAAGAATTTGATTTCGATAAATCGAAATAAATATTCAGTGGCATCAATTTTGACCAGTATCCGTTAAAGACCATTATTAAACACTTTCCCATGAATAGAATGCTTAGATCAGGTGTAGTTGGCTTATTACTTTTTGTAATTTCATATCCATTATGGGCAAATGTAGCTGATACTTCAGCTATTAAACCCAAGGCATATTATGGTAAAGAGGCACAGGTAACGGCCCAATTGCTTGACAATTACCACTACACAAAACTCAAACTTGGCGATTCTTTATCCTCAGTAATTTTCGATAGCTACCTAAAAAGTTTGGATAATAATAGGTCTTATCTATTGGCTGCTGATGTTGAGGCGTTTGAACCTTACCGGCACCAGATAGACAATTTTATTAAAGAGGCTAATGTTCAACTGGCATTCGATATCTATGCAGTGTTTCAGAAGAGATTCATTGAAAGAATGAATTATGTTTTAGATGAATTAATTGTCGCATCATACGATTTTAGTGAAGACGAGAACCTTGAAATTGATCGTACGGAAGTACCGTGGGAAGAGAATGTTGAAGCATTGAATGATTATTGGCGCAGGTACATAAAAAATCAGGTACTCAGCTTAAAACTTACAGGCAAGGAGCAAGACGAAATTGAAGATATACTCAGAAAGCGCTTTGAAAGATTTATAAAAAACTTCAACCAGACAAATTCAGAAGATGTGTTTAACATTTTCATGAATAATTTTGCCGAGGCTTACGACCCACATACCGGTTATTTTTCACCTCGAACATCTGACCTTTTCAAGCAAAGCATGAGCCTTTCACTGGAGGGCATAGGGGCAAGGCTTCAAACTGATAACGACTATACCAAGGTTGTTGAAGTTTTGCCTGGTGGTCCGGCAAAAAAAAGTAATCAAATTCAGGTAAACGATAGAATCATTGCGGTTGCTCAAGGTGTTGATGGCGAAATGGTAGATGTAATTGGTTGGAGAATAGATGATGTAGTGAAGTTGATTAAAGGCCCGAAAGGTACGATTGTACGATTAAGCATCTTACCAGCAGAAAAAGGTTTGACTGGCCCCCCTGAAGAAATTCAATTGGTTAGAGATAAAGTTAAATTGGAAGATCAGGCAGCTAAAAAGCAGATCATCAATGTTGACTCACAGGGTAAGCAAATGAAGCTTGGGGTTATCAGTATCCCTACTTTTTATTTAGACTTTGAGGCATACCAGAAGCGAGATCCAAACTATACCAGTACAACACGTGATGTAAAGCGATTAATTACCGAAATGGAAAATGAGGGCATAAACGGATTGATCATTGACCTAAGAAATAATGGAGGAGGTTCATTATCAGAAGCCATTGACCTTACCGGATTGTTTATCAAAAACGGACCTGTTGTGCAAGTCAAAAACTCTATGAATAAGGTTAAGGTAGAATCAGACGATAACCCTGAGCTTACCTATACAGGGCCATTGCTGGTGCTTACCAACCGAATGAGCGCATCAGCATCCGAAATATTTGCAGGTGCAATTCAGGATTATAAAAGGGGCGTAGTGGTGGGGGAATCAACTTTTGGAAAGGGAACAGTTCAGAATGTAATTGATCTTGAAAGATTCATTCCTTCTGAAAATCCTGAAGATAAGGTAGGACAAGTGAAAGTTACATTACAAAAATTTTACAGGGTAACAGGAAGTAGTACCCAAAATCTAGGTGTACAACCTGATATCG
>CAZVFM010000309.1:0-3132 GCA_964626095.1 uncultured Roseivirgaceae bacterium
CACCCCTGGTACATCACTCCGCTTATTGCTTTTAGTGTATTCACGAACTATCGATTTACGCTACTCTGGTCTTTTCTGATTTTCTTTACCTATGCCGGATACAGTGCTACTGGTTTTAAAGAGATATATTGGATTACCTCTATAGAATACACGCTGGTATTTGCTTACTTAATTTTTGAATTATATACCCATGCCAAAAGAACTGCTCATCATATTCTACCGCAATCCTGAACTGGGTAAAGTTAAAACGCGCCTGGCTGCAGGTATTGGTGATGAGAAAGCTTTAGCAGTTTATTACATGCTATTTAAACATACACGTGAAATTACCGAATCACTTCCTTGCGATAAAGCATTGTTCTACTCAGACTTTATAGATAAAGAAGATAACTGGGATAACGACCTATACATCAAACTACATCAAACATTTGGCGATTTAGGAAAGAAAATGCAGGCTGCATTTGAATGGGCCTTCGATATGAAATATGAAAAAGTCTGCATCATCGGAACAGATTGCTTCGAGTTAAATTCAGACATCATCAAAAAAGCATTTCATCAACTCAGTAAATACGATTGTGTTATTGGTCCGGCTAATGATGGGGGTTATTATCTACTGGGCATGAAAAAACTTCATCCTGAACTTTTTAAAAACAAAAACTGGAGTACTGATGAGGTTTATACTAAAACTATTAATGACTTTAACTCACTTGATTTGAATCACACTAGTCTTTCACTCTTAAGTGATGTAGATACTATTGCTGACTTACCTGAGCATATTAAACTACTTCTCAATAAATAGATTAGGGAGTTGTTGATTCCGAACCACTTCTTATTACAATAGCATGAGCAGAACGCTCTGCTTCTCTTACCAATTTTTTATAACCATAAATTTCTTCATATAAATAATAAATATGCTCCTCTCCAACTGGCATACGCGAATACATCACTCTACGATTAGGGTAGTCCCAGTTAATACGCAATGTTTCATTTAAATTGGGATTACCACTTTGCATATAGTCTGTAATTCTTGTGAGCACATCCTCATTAAATTCATAGCGAACCTTTACAAGATAATCATCAAGAAAATACAAATAAATTTCCTTTACGTCTGCGCCTCTGAAATTAATTCCAGGCTGTTTCAGATGATAGAATCTGAGTCTGTCGGCAAAAAAACTACCAAAGTAATTGTATGGCCGAAGATCAATTTCTGATCGCGAACTTGTAAGCCGGTAATAGAATAAATCTTTAGGTAGTTCAATCGGCTCGGGTTTGACTTTCGGCTTCACTTCTTCCTCTACCGCAATTTCTGGTTGTTCGACTGTTTCCCGGCAGGCACTTACAAAGAGAACCGTGATAAAAATAATAATGAAGTTATTTTTCATAGGCTTCATTTTAGTTTCTCAAGATCGCGAATTAAAATCTTTCTTCTATCAAAATTAATCAAATTCTGCTCCTTCAATTCGTTTAAAATAGTTGTAACTGTTTGGCGCGAAGTGCCGGTAAGCGCTGCAATGTCTTTATGTGTGAGTTTAGTAGGTATCATGGTTTCAAAACCCACTTTGCTCCCTTTCCAGCTTGCAGCATCTTTAAGAAATTCTATAATGCGTGTGCGCGCATCCTTAAAAACCAGTAACTCCAGTTTGCGCTCTACCTTTCTCAATCGTAAACCAATCAACTTCAGAATTTTAAAACTAAGCTCCTTATCGTCCAGCATCAAAGTTTGCATTTCTTCAATACTCAAAATACAAAGCCGCGTATTGTTTTCCATGGCCTGCGCAAAATCCGTTCTTTGCTCTTCACCCGCCAGCGCCATCTCTCCAAAAAGTTCTCCTTTTCCTAAAATTGATTTAACTACTTCCTTACCATCATCTAAATAATGCCCAATTTTCACACGTCCTTCGGCAATCAGGTAAATGTTTTTAGCTTTTTCTTCAGGGAAATAAATGAATTGGTCTTTTTGAAAATTATTAAACTCATGTTTGTTGGGTATCCCGGCCGTTTTGGTCGGACAAAACATATTGAACAAATTTACACTCTCGAAATACCAAAGTGAACTTTCTTTAGCCATTGTATATGCCTTATGCTATTATTGTAAATCTAATGAATTATAAAAGATGAGCTCTCTTTGTTTAACAGAAATATGGATTTACCCCATCAAATCATTGGGTGGCATTCAAATGAAATCAGCCGAGGTTCTAGCAAAAGGGCTCAAATATGACAGACGCTGGATGCTTATGGATGAACATCAGCAATTTATTACTCAACGGCAGCACCCAAAAATGGCGCTGTTTAAACTATCCCTGGCAGATGACCACTTCATTGTCCGCTTTGGCAAGGATGAGATAAAAATTTCAAGCAATGTATCTCAGCCCAATAAAATTCAAACTATGGTGTGGGATGATAAGATTGAGGTTTTGCCTGTGAGTAATACGCTTGACGCATGGTTCTCTGAACGTCTTGGCATAAAATGCAGCCTTGTACATTTTCCGGAAACGCATGTGCGTAAAGTCGACCCAAATTATGCGGCTGAAAATGAAGAAGTAGGCCTGGCAGATGGTTTCCCCTTTCTGATTATTGGTCAATCTTCATTGGATGACCTCAATCAAAAATTAGAAAAGCCAGTACCCATGAACCGGTTCAGGCCAAATTTTGTATTTACCGGGGCCAATGCCTTTGCTGAAGATCATTGGAAAACCATTAGGATCGGTGCAATTGATTTTAAAGTGGTAAAACCTTGCGCACGTTGTGTACTCACTACAGTTGACCAAGACAGCGGGATAAAAAGCAATGAACCCCTTCGCACACTTAACACATACAGAAAAGTAAACAATAAAGTACTCTTCGGACAAAATATGATAGCCATTAACTCAGGCTCCATTAAAGTGAATGATCTTATTGAAATAATTGTATAAGCAGGTTTTCTTGAACATTCCCAACAATTAATTAGTTAATTAACTAAAGAATTTTAAAATGAACTTCATAAATAATTCCAAATCTCAAATCTCAAATCTTAAATCTCAAATCCTCTCAGTAGTAATGCTTATGGTTTTGTGGGGGTGTTTACCGCAGCAAAAAGAAAACCCCTTACCCATTTATGGTGAGCGTGATGTAGTAGCTGGTGATACTATTTACCAT
>CAZVFM010000310.1:0-3116 GCA_964626095.1 uncultured Roseivirgaceae bacterium
GTGATAAGACAACCAAATGCATCGGAATGGAAAAAGACCATGGTACTTGCTTTTGAAATTAATGAAGCCTCTGCCAAAGTAAGAAGTGGGCCACCTAAAGATGATGATGAAGATTATGCGCTGCCCATTTGGGCCGGAGTATTACCCATTCAGCAAAGCTTTGGAAAAATAATTCCTGATCCATCCTTATCTGCTGAAACAGAAGTGCCTGAACACCTCAAAACTTTTACCTGATTTTATTTCTTATTGAAAAAAGTTGAACAAAGTTCTATGAAAGTTCTTGGCTGTTCTATAAATAAAAAATGCCCGCAGTATTTGAAAGTCTTTAACTCAGCATTTGGTAAACTCATTTCCATTTCTTCTACAGCCTGCAAGGGCAGCGCATCCAATAATCCATGAATTATCAGCACCGGAAATTTTAACCTGTCGAGGACGGGATAAAAATTATAATCTGACAGATCTTTACTTAGTGCAGTTCCCAATGCGCGACCGGCTATGGCATGATTTTCCTGCAATTCTAAATTGAGTTTTGAAATTTTTTCAGGACTGTAGAATGCATGCCTGAATGATAACAGGTATAAATCATGAAAAGCTTTGTAGTTGTTACTTTTAAATTCAACCGAACTTAAAATATTCGCTCTCTCTATACTGTCTTGTTGCGTAAATCTTTCTCGTTGTTTGATACTGGATAAAGCCTGGTATTCGCTTGATAAAGCCGCTGGATGAAGCAGCAATAATTTTTTTATATTATCCGGATAAAGTGTGGCATACTTTACTGCAATAACTGCACCCCATGAATGTGCAATAATATTAAGCTTCTCTTGTTTGAAATGAATTCTCAATGCTTCCAGGTCATCGGCAAAGAATTGTAACCGTAAGGAATCTGATGATGGTAAATCAGATTTGCCATGCCCACGCATATCTATAAATACCAATCTGAAACGCTTACTTAATTCATTGAAATGCGGATGTAAATAACTTTGGTTTAATCCGGGTCCACCATGAAGCACAATAATTGTTTCGCCACGCCCTTTTATTTCTGTGTATAGATTTGTTCCATTAATTGGAAGATGGCCGTTAAATGGTTTAGTGCTTTGTGCATTTGAAGATTGAACATTAAGCAACATGCAACAAGTGAAAGTAACTTGTGTAATCCAAAATCTTGAATAATGAATTTTGAATCTTGCGTTCATATTACCAAAAGGCTTTCCGGAGATAGTATCCTGTTAAAGCCGAACAACCTCCAACTATCGCGCCAATAAGCGCTGTTACCAACATTAAGAGCGTGCTGTTAAGACTAAATATGGCAGCTACTCTATCAGCAAGTCCAGTTCCGCTATGCCAGTCGAGCAGGAAGGCCATAAGCAGCCAGAATAAACCAATGCCTAAAAAGCCAGCGAAAAATGCCCTCATGCCATTTACCGATAAAAAGAAACCAACGAGGAAAGCGGCTATGGCCAACGACCACCAGGGTAACATGTATTGCAACATCAGGTAAACAAGTGCGATGAGTAAACTATGTGTAGTAAATCGTAACATGTAATTATGGTTTTAATGTTGTTCTCTTGAAATTTTCAAATTCATCTGCACCATGCATGAATTGCATTTTATAGTAGTCTCCTTTGGCCCAAAGCTTAAGCAGGTCATTATAATATTTACTTCCCGGATTTCCGGATTGTCCGCCTGGGTAAGTTCCCCAAGCTTGAATATTTCCTTTTTCCAGACTTACTACCATGCGCCAACTGGGTCCGTGAGTGCGCGATGTGGCATTTACGGTATTGCCAATGCCACCATGTTCTACATGTTCACTTAATGGTTCTAGTCTGGCCAGGTGTTGAATAAAAGTGTCTTTATAATCAGCCCATCTTGGGTTGGCTTCTTTTTTATTTTTCCAGTCTTCTATATTCATCACACCGAGGCTGAAAGATTTTCTGATTACATCCTGCGCATTTTCTTTTTCATCTGTTTCGAGTATGTCGAAAAATTCAAGTTCAGGATATTCTTTCAGAAGTTTGATGGTGGTAAAAGAAGTTGGCCTGGGCAATGTTATTTTATCTTTTCTTAGTTCATCCCAAACCAGGGTATATAAAACACTCCACCACTCTTCGTAATAAGAAGCCGCTTCTTCATGGATATCATAAAAATAATTCCACTTAGACAGGATGTTAAAAGCTTGTTTCTCTTTTTCATTAAGTTCTTGCTGATTTAGATTTTCAAGAAAGTAGGGTAGGCTTTCTGCCGCTTTAATATTGTAATTATCCAATTGCAGGTTTTTCATATCCCGTACAGTTGCATTTTCAAGTTCGCCTAGTACCTGATTAATTCTTCTGTTGCGATAAGCTTCATAACTGGTAGAATGAATAAAGTAAGGGTAATTTTCATCTACCGGATATTGATTGGCCGAGCTTACAAATCCTCTCTCCGGATTTTTGTACATCACATTTTGTTCGAAAGGTATAAAAGCTTTCCATCCGCTGTTGCTTGTGCTGCCATCCAATAAAAACCGACCTTCATTTTCTCTCCTTATCGGGAATTTACCTTGTATGCGCATGGCGATATCACCGCCTACTGACGCAAAAGCAAAATTTTGTGCAGGTGTTTCAAAGTGATTAAGCGCTTCCATGTAATCAGCATGATTACGCGCACGGTTTAACTTGTAAAAAGTTAAGACCTCATTTGAAGGATCGTGTGAAAGCCATCTGTAAGCAAAATTTTCTTTTTCATTACCTGCACGAAAGGAATGATCATATACAACAGGCCCCCAGTGTGTAAAAGTTATGGTATCGATAAAATCTTTACCACCTCTTATTTTTATGGTTTCAATATTCTTTCCAGTGTTAGCCCATTTCTCATCCAATCTGTACCTCAATTTTTGATCATCTTCAAAAGTAATTTTGTACCAATCAACTAAATCTCGTTGTGCATTGGTTACTCCCCAGGCAATGGAATCGTTAAAACCAATAATGATTCCCGGTGAGCCGGGTAACGTTGCCCCTAAACAATTGATGCCCGGTGCATTTAATTGCGTAACAAACCAGATGCTGGGCAAACTCATATTCAAGTGAGGATCGCTGGCCAATAAAGGTGCACCTGTTGCGGTGCGACTGCCGTGTACT
>CAZVFM010000311.1:0-3114 GCA_964626095.1 uncultured Roseivirgaceae bacterium
GCATACTTTCCTTTTACTTTTTTTCCTTTACCCTGATTGATATACTCTTCAGCTTTTTTCCAGTTCACTGCCAAAATAAAATCTTTATCTTTTTGCGAAGCATTTACTTCCAATAAGCTATATGCTTGTTCTGTATTATAGGTAGAGAAGAAGAACCAGCCATGCGACTTGCCTTTTCCGGCACGGGCCAGGTCAAAATTTACTCCGGGTGTTACCAATTGAAAGGCAATCTTCATTCTACCTTCATCATTCACATTGATAAAACTTACGGTGCCTTTGAAATTTTCTTTGTAGCTTGAAATAGGCACATCGCGTTCGGCATCTCCACCAATAGGTACACTAAAGCGAGAACTGGCCACTACGTATTCGGTGTTCTCTGTAATAAAAGGAGAAGAGTGATTACCACCCGTATTGGGTATCTCCAAAATTTCTACAGTTTTAAATGTTGTGAGATCTACACGAGCTACCCTGGGTGTATTATTCGCATTCGCAAAAGCCCAGCGTCCATCATGCTCTCCTTTTGTTGTTGAAAGCGCTATGTGATGTAAGTCGTCCCATGGAACAAAACCGTGCGAAGTGTTGAGCATTGGCTTTGATTCTTCACTATAGCCATATCCATTCTCAGGATGGACAGAGAATACAGGAAGAATTTTAAAAACTCGACCAGAAGGTAATCCTACCACACTCATTTGGCCATTAAAGCCACCAGAAACGAAATTGTAAAATTCATCGTATTGTCCGGGTGGTACATAAACACGCGAAGCCATATCAGAACCAAATTGAGTAGTTGGGCTCTTCGGCTTACAGGCACCAACCAATACCATCGCGGTAACGATCAGTGAATAGATTAAATATTTAGTGTAATTATTCATATTGATTTATTTTTTATTTTTCTTCATCATTTTCGCGCATAAATTCAAGTATGTCGCGGGCATCGCCAATTGAAACATTTTGATTTGGCATACGCATTAAACACAATTCAAGTAAGGCTTGTGCTGTAGGGTCATTATCCAACATCACATCCACATTGGTTATCATGTTCATGATCCATTCTGGTTTGCGCTTTTCGGTAATTCCATCGAAGCCTGGACCCACCACACGGGTTTCATCCAAACGGTGACAAGCCTGGCACTTCATTTCATAAATTGATTTTCCGCGCGCAATGCGTTCTGTCTCCAGGGGAGTATTAAGTGTAACACTCTTTACTTCACCAATTCCTTTGCCATCAGCAAATGGTTTCTCTACTTTCTTTCCACCTGGTGCTGCACCATGAATATCATCATAGCTTTCTGATTGCTGCTTCGGTTTATCTGGTGCACATGACCAACTTATCAAAGCAACTAAAACAATAACGGGAATTTTAAATTTTCTAATCATAACTTTACAGGTTGTGGGCTATACATAGATTTTATGTCCGATTAATTTAAGCGATCCGTTCTCCTCCATTTTCTTCACGGTTCTGATAACTGTTTCTACACGCAGTCCGCTCATGTCGGCTAATTGCTGTCGTGTGAGTGGTACTTGGTATCCATTTTCATCTACATGATTTGAATTTGCATTCGACTCTTTCAAATATTTCAATAAGCTATTGATCCGATGCTCAGGATCATAAAAAGATATCTCAGAAAGAATCATGGATTTATATTTCAATCGCTGACAAAGCACACGATCTAATTCAAGATGTATTTCGAAGTTTTCCTGAAGCAATCGGAAGAAATTATCACGTGATAATTTCCATACAACAGTTTCAGTTAAGGCAATGGCTGAGCTGGGATAATTGAAACGACAAAATAATGGTGGTTCACCAAAGCTATCTCCATCATTGAAAATACTCTGGATAAATTCCTGACCATCTTCGCTATAGGTAACCAGTTTTATTGAACCTTCATCAACTTCATAGTAAAAATTTGCTTCGTCTCCCTCGTGAAATAAAATCTGGCTTTTCTTTAGCCCAATTGCCTTTGCTCCATATTTGATAAGGATTTCGGGATTAATCATGTCTACTTTATATTTACTCTGTTCCCCCGAAATTAGCTGAGAATAGAAGGAGAAAATATGATTTTTATCAGATTCAAATCGAGAAGCTAAGGATACAGTCGTTAAATGAAGATTTATGATATAAAATATTAAAACTTGTAAAAGTATGAGGCTGTTTTTTGGCATTTCATTACCGATTTTAGCGCAAGGTAAGAGCACTCATTTTACCTGCATATGATTGAAATCATAAAGTAAATTGCTGATGGTTTTCTTGAACATTTTCATATACTGCCGTACCCATTAGTTTGGTTTCGTTATAGTTATATAGTTCTATCTATCTTCACTCACTTTCTTAAAAAGAATATTATTTTCTAAATGAATATGTTTCATCAAATCATCGTCAAACGCCTTTAGTTTTTTATAGGTGATGATGTAGGTAGGACATGCATGTACCGGAGGGGTATAACTATTGCTTAGAAACCGGATGGACTTAATTAGCGCACTTGCACTTTCATGCTCTGCCTCCATTACACTTAAAGGACCCTGCATAATTGCTTTGCAGTTGGTTTCGTATTCCGGCAAAGCCATATTCAAATTTCTGATCATGGGAAAAAGTACTTGCTCCTCTTTTTCCATGTGATTGAGTAACTCTTCACTCAGCAGATTAAATTTTTCTTGTATGGTCACCAATTCAACATCATCTTCACCATGAGCTGCTGCTGTCTTGGTTAGCAACCTGAGAATTTCAGGAATGGCCGCTTTAACATACTGGTGATGATTTTCAACGATATAATCGGCTAGGAAAGTCGCACTCCAGTTCGTGTACCTGAGATGTTCCTCCGAAGCCTTATCTTTTACCAACTCAATCTCCCGAAGAATTTGTGTTGCATCAAGATGCATTTCCCGGCAAACCTGCTCAAAGGATTTGTTTCCGCCACAACAAAAATCAATATTGTACTTTTTAAATATGTATAAAGCCTCAGGATTCTCTATGGCGATTTGAGAGACTGTGATCTGGTCTGGTTTGAGGTTTTTTACTGGTGTTTCCATAACCTTACATTTTAAAATCAAACATAAGACATGGCACATTTAGCTACTATGATTCAAATCATAAGTAAAAAATTATACGAACATCAG
>CAZVFM010000312.1:0-3098 GCA_964626095.1 uncultured Roseivirgaceae bacterium
GCAAGAATTCAGGAAGGCGTGGTATCGTTGGGCGGTTATGCAGATATTTTTTATCGAAACACTTTAGCTTCAGGTGTTATCCCGCAAATCTCCGCTATCATGGGCCCCTGTGCCGGTGGTGCAGTGTACTCTCCTGCCATTACCGATTTTATTTTCATGGTAGAGAACACTTCCTTCATGTTTGTAACCGGACCCAACGTAGTGAAAACTGTGACACATGAAAATGTTACATCAGAAGAATTAGGAGGTGCATCTGCGCACAGTTCAAAAAGTGGTGTAACCCATTTTTCAAGTGCGAATGAAGTCGAGTGCATCAATGGCATAAAGAAACTGCTCAGCTATGTGCCACAGAATTGTGAAGACGATGTTCCGAGGATTAATTATGAGCTTACAGATGAAAAGCGGGAAGTGTTGAATAATATTATTCCTTCAAATCCCAATCAGCCGTACGATATGCGCGAGGTAATCAATGGCATTGTGGATGAAGGAAGTTTTTATGAAGTACATCAAAATTTTGCAGAGAATATTGTAGTTGGCTTTTCCCGCATTGCTGGAAGAAGCGTGGGTATAGTAGGTAATCAGCCAGCAGCATTGGCTGGTGTATTGGATATTGATGCCAGCGTAAAAGGCGCGCGCTTTGTGCGCTTCTGCGATTGCTTTAATATCCCACTTTTAGTTTTAGTTGATGTTCCTGGCTTTTTACCGGGGACTGATCAGGAGTGGAATGGCATCATCACCAACGGTGCAAAATTGTTGTTTGCTTTTTCTGAAGCAACAGTACCGCGCGTAACGGTAATTACACGTAAGGCTTACGGAGGTGCATATGATGTGATGAACTCCAAACACATTGGTGCCGATTTAAATTATGCCTGGCCAACTGCTGAGATTGCCGTGATGGGTGCCAAGGGAGCTGCAGAAATTATTTTCAAAAAAGAAATTGCAGAAGCTTCAAATCCTGAAACCAAGCTGAAAGAAAAAGTGGATGAATACACCGAGAAATTTGCCACGCCATATCGTGCGGCACATCGAGGTTTTGTGGATGAGGTAATCTTTCCGGATGAAACACGCGAGAAACTGATAGCAGCTTTTCAAATGTTAGAGAACAAGGCCGATAAATTGCCAAAGAAAAAACACAGTAATATTCCACTTTAATAATAATCGTCATTGCGAGGATTTAGGGTGGGATGTAGCGAAGGAAAGACGAAGCAATCTTGATTTTGAGAAATCATATGATTGAACAGATTGCTTCTCCGCTTACATCGGATCGCAATGACGATAGATTTTGTAAATGATTCAAATAAAACGTTTTATATATGGATAAGAAAAGTAAAAAATTCCTTTTTGATTATTTAAACAATGCATCACCCACCGGATTTGAAGTCTCTGGTCAGCGTATATGGTTAGATTATATCAAACCTTATTTGGATGATTATATCGCAGATACTTATGGAACTGTAGTAGGTGTAATCAATCCCAAAGGAAAATATAAAGTTGTGATCGAAGCGCATGCCGATGAAATTTCCTGGTTTGTGAATTACATCACCGATGATGGCTACATCTATGTGCGAAGAAACGGTGGTTCCGATCATCAGATTGCGCCTTCCATGCGCGTAAATATTCACACAGACAAAGGTATTGTGAAAGGTATTTTTGGCTGGCCTGCCATACATGTGCGCGATGCCGGTAAAGAAGAAGCACCAAGTCTGAAAAACATTTTTATTGATATTGGATGCGCATCTAAAAAAGAAGTGGAAGCAATGGGCGTGCATGTGGGTTGTGTCATCACTTTTGAAGATGAGTTGATTGAGTTGAACAAAGACTACCTGGTAGGCCGCGCGCTGGATAACCGCATGGGTGGTTTTATGATAGCCGAAGTAGCCAGGCGATTAAAAGAAAACAAAAAGAAATTACCATTCTGTTTGTATGTGGTCAATTCTGTGCAGGAAGAAATTGGATTGCGTGGAGCTGAAATGATTTCTCGCAGACTAAAACCAGATTTGGCCATTTGTACAGATGTAACGCATGATACCTGCTCTCCTATGTACAATAAAAAAGAAAGCGGTCACCAGCAATGTGGTAAAGGTCCGGTGCTTTGTTACGGACCGGCTGTGCAGAACAATGTATTGAAGATGCTGATACAAACGGCTGAGAAGAAGAAAATTTCATTTCAACGTCAGGCGGTTTCACGCTCAACCGGAACGGATACAGATTCATTTGCTTACTCTGCGGAGGGCGTTGCTTCAGCCCTGGTATCATTACCTTTGAAGTACATGCACACAACAGTAGAGACTGTCCATAAAGATGATATTGAAAATGTGATCAAGTTGATGTATGAATTTTTACTACAACTTAAGCCGGGTCATGATTTCAGGTATTTGAAATAAATTTTATAGCGCAGGAATTTATAGCAGGCGTCTGACCGTCTTAAACGGTCTGACGCCTTTTTTCTGCATTTTTGTTTTAAAGATGAAGAGCAACAAATACACAGATCAATTAGGGAATGAACTGATTTTAAATGCAGCACCAAAGCGTATTGTATCGCTAGTGCCTTCACAAACAGAATTACTTTTTGATTTAGGTTTAGCAGATGAAGTAATTGGTATCACAAAATTTTGTGTGCATCCTGAAAGCTGGAGAAAGACCAAAACTATAGTCGGGGGAACAAAGAAACTGCGACATGAGGTAATTGATGCCTTGCAACCAGATTTGATAATTGCCAATAAAGAAGAAAACAGCAAAGAGGACATTGAATTGCTTCAACAGAAATATCCGGTATGGATAAGTGATGTGATAAGCTGGCAAGATGCCATGCAAATGGTTATTGGTGTGGGAGAGATTGTTTCGAAATCAGCGGAAGCTGAAATGCTTGTGAATGAAATTGAAAAATCATTTGCTAAGGTAAAAGTATTCCAGCCTGCTAAAGTTTTATACCTGATCTGGAAAAAGCCATGGATGGGTGCTGCATCAGAAACTTTTATTGATACCATGCTGGGAAAAATCGGGCTGACAAATGCTTTACAGCATTATGTTCGATACCCTGAATTGGATGATACGCAGATTAATAAACTAAATCCCGATATTATTTTCCTTTCATCAGA
>CAZVFM010000313.1:0-3089 GCA_964626095.1 uncultured Roseivirgaceae bacterium
AATCTTTTTGTAATTCTATGTGTGCATTAATAGATTGCCTGCCTGTCGGCAGACAGGCTTCGTCACATTAAACAGCTGCAAATTTTATTACTCCTTGGAGTTCCTCGCAATGACGTGTATTGTTAATTACTTTTCTTCTCATCTAAAGAAAAATCCCAAATAGGTTTTGCACCCAGCAAATGTTCAACAAAATAATTCCAGCGCTTCTTTAGAAAATAATCTCCGTGCTTGCCGCCATAACCATGTCGCTGACTTGGGAATATCAGTAAATCAAATTCTTTATCTGCCAGCACCAATGCTTCTGCCAACTTAAATGTAGCTGATGGATTTACATTTTCATCAATGCCTCCATGTACCAAGAGCAATTTACCTTTAAGATTACCTGCCATGGTTATGTTTGACTGGTTATGGTAAGCCGTATCTACCGGCCAGCCCATGTACATCTCGGGCCACCAGGCTTTTTCCATTCGATGATCATGATCGGCTGAACTGGCCACGCCAACTTTATAAAAATCAGGAAACTGTAAGAGTGCATGACCTGCATCATAACCTCCGGCCGAATGACCGAAGATGCCTACGCGATCTGCATCAATCCAATTGTACTTGTCAGCAAGTTGTTTGATGGCCAGCATGTGGTCAGTTAAACTTAAGCCCATGTTTTTGTAGGACACATCATGAAAAGCTTTTGACCTTCCGGCTGATCCCAGTCCATCGACCATCACCACAACAAAGCCTAGTTCTGCCAATGCCTGGTTGTTCACGCTGAGCACACGACTAAAATTGCGCGGAAACATTTGCGTGTGCGGACCGGTATAGCTGTGATCGATGACCGGATATTTTTTGTTCGGATCAAAAGTAGTAGGCTTCCAAATCGCGCCATAAATTTCTGTTTTTCCATCTCGTGCAATAGCCGTAAATGTTTCGGGTGCTGTCCAGTTCATCGCAAGCAATTCGCTGATATCTGCTTTGGAAATTTCCAGCAATACTTTCCCGCTCTTTGCCTCACGCAAAACGGAAGTGGTTGGTGTTTGTGCTGAAGAATAATTATCAATAAAATATTTTCCGCCAGGTTCAAAGTTTACCTCATGATGTAAATTCTCTGGTGTCAATAATTTAATTTCTTTCTTGTCGATGCTCAGCCGATACACTTGCTGGTGATAGGGATTTCTGCCAGCTTCTCTTCCTGATGCCGCGATATATACATAGCCCGCTTTTTCATCAATGCGCAAAATGTTATCGACATAATAATTGCCGGGGGCCAATTGGGTGATGGCTTTGCTTTTCAAATCAAGTGTGTAGACTTGTTTCCATCCGCTGCGCTCGGAACTGAAAAGTATTTTGTTCTTTTCTTCGAGCAGCCAGTAATTGAAGTTATCGATATTGGTTTTGCTTTGTTCATGCATCAGTTCCTGTAGCTGCATGCTCTTCATGTCCAACACCTTTACATGATGATTTTGAAATCCGCGTGTGGCATAATTGGCATATAATTTATCTCCCGATTTAGTCCAGCGTGTATTCACTGCATTGATGTGCGTATTGCGTGGCAAGTCAGGGCGAATTTCTTTTCCCATTTCAACATCAAACAAAACCGGTATCATGTACACCATGCCGGTATCGCCCGGTGAGCCGCGATAGTATGAAAGCAGTTTGGGCCTGTAAAGTGTATCGATGCTCCAGTCGAGCAGGTACATTTTGTTGGCGCTGCGCAGATCGCAGATGTTGGTATAAATCCATTTTGAATCTGGCGACCAGCTTACACTGAAGCGCTGCGGACGCTCGCCCACTTCTCCTTCCATGATATCGCCCCAGCCATAATAAGTGGCGTACTCGTAAAATTTTTCTCCTTTGTTGCTGAGTTGTTTTACTTCATCGCCATCAGCAGATTTAATGTAGAGGTTGTAATCTTTTGTGTAGGCAATCCATTTGCCATCGGGCGATGTGCTTTCAAAAAAATTTCTTCGTTCGGGCGCTTCGCTTTTGCTGAGTTGATAGTTTGTTAAATCCAGTGTATAGTTTTTGTCTTTGATGCGAAACTTCAATTGATTTTTGTTGATGTACTCCAGCGCAGTAAGTGGTAAATCATTTGCCTTGATTTCTTCCTTTAATTCTTCAGTCAGCAAAGCGGCCAGTCGCGCATGATCAAACCAGGCTTCTTTTTGCATGCGCGCGAATTCCACTTTCATGTAAGTCTTCGCTTCCTTGTTTTGATGCACATACCAAAAGCCGGTGCTATCGGCAAACCAATTGGCTGTTACATTCAAATGAAAAGCTTTCTTATTGTTTACATGTTGCCAAAGCAAACTCACCGCGCGTTCATAATCTTCATTGGTAATTTGCTGCGCATGTATTGTTGTCTTATTTAATACAAGCAGAAGCAGCGAAAGGATGATGATGCGAATTTTCATTTGAAAAGTTTTTAGGCTGTTTGGCGACTAATGTAGTTGAAATGGGAGGGAATGGCAAAGGCCTCATCCCCAACCCTTCTCCTCCCGAAGTCTCGGGAGGAGAAGGGCGTCTGATATTTTATTAATTGAAGATTAAGCAAATGTGCTTGCGCTGAGGGAGAAGGGCGATCGATTTTTTATTTATTGAAGATTGCGTAAATGTACCTGGACTGCGGGAGGGGGGCGTCTGGTTTTTTCCTCAGCCCTGCATGCCCGACTGAGTTATCCGAAAATTTGATTGATTAATTCTTCTTTGGTTTGATTTCTTGCTGCAGCTACTTCCGATAAAAACCACTCAGTCGCTCGCTTTTAGCGAGTGACTTATATTTCTCTTAGCCTCTGGCAAATTGATGAAGATTTTATCAGCTCAGAGGCACTGATATTGCGCGGGACCTTCATACATGGAGCAATTCCTCCTTCACAAAATGCAGCCTGATTATACGGGGATGGTTTCCTTCTTCAAAGTGGGTGATTACGGCTTCTTTAATATTGGCTCTCAAGTCCTCCATGGTATCCGCTTCGGTAAAAATACCCTCCCCTAACGCGCGGGCGTTGTATCCGCCCTCCGCGGCTTCTTCCACAACAAAAATGATCTCGGTATTCATATGCGTAAGATAGTGCTTTTCATACAGTTATTAAAGAAGG
>CAZVFM010000314.1:0-3055 GCA_964626095.1 uncultured Roseivirgaceae bacterium
TTTAATGTTGTCATTCAATCCCCACCATTCCTGAAAAACAAAAATCCAGTTGTTGGTTTTTTCCTTTGCCTCCAATAAATAACCGTTTGCATCCTTTCCGTCAGGGGTACTGAATTTGATCATTTTGCCACCCACCTGACTTTGGTGCAGATAAATTTTAGGCAACTCATGGGAAGAAACAAAATCTGCACTGCTGGCAAGCATCGCAAATTTTTCTGTTGCCGGAGTATGACAAATGGCAATGTTATCCTGAGCAAACAGAATAAAAGACAATAGCATAAAGCTGATGGTTGTGATAAAATTTTTCATAATGATTTAGTTTCAGATTTGTTTGGTTATAGTTCTTTCATAAACGATAAAATCCGTTTTAGCAGGTGGAACGCCTTTTTGTCGTAGCAACATGGCGATTTGTCCTCGATGGTAGCTGGCATGGTTAACTACGTGTATTAATATGTTGTTGACTTCACTAACATATTTATCGCCATTTGTGTTTTTGTATTCTGTTTTTTCTTCGAAAGATGGGGCTGAGCGGATAAATTCAAACCAGTTTTTAGCAGAGAGTACTTGCATGATGCGCAGTTCATGGATTGTATATTTTTTCCAGAGTTCAAATACTCGCTGTCCGGGCACGATACGATTCAGCCATAAAAGCTCACCAGCCAATACATGGCCCATCAGTGTTAAAATCTTTTCATCCCCCACTTTTTCCTTTTGAAGAAGGGCAAGTACGCGTTTGTTCGCCCAATCATTATATTCGAACAGTTTTAACAAGTATTCTTTCATTTTAACAAGCGAGATATGCACACAAGTTACAAGCATTTCATCATTATTTCAGCAATTATGTTAGTCGCATGCACTGAAAAAATTCAGGAAGAGGCAAAAGTTTATCCATCGAAAGCCATTGAATCTTATTATGATCTTGCTTTTTCAGATGCGAAGCATGATTCCTTACTTGGCAATCTGGAAAACTTTCAAAAATCTTATGAAGCCCTACATGCCGTATCAATAGACAATGCGGTTGCTCCTGCCTTACATTTTAATCCTTTACCTCAAGGATTTGAAATAAATAATAAGCAATTGCCAGTTGATTTTGGAATTGATATACGCGCAACACTTCCGGCAAATAAAGCAGAGCTGGCTTTTTATCCGGTGTATAAATTGGCAGGCCTAATACAATCCAAAAAAATTACTTCTGTTGAATTAACACAACTCTTCATTGATCGGCTAAAGACTTATGCAGACACATTAGCATGCATGATTACTTTAATGGAAGATGAAGCCATGATGGCAGCGCGTAAAGCAGATGAAGAATTGGCTAAAGGAAAATATCGAGGACCATTGCATGGTATACCTTATGGTATAAAAGATCTTCTTGCTGTTGAAGGCACTCTCACTACATGGGGGGCCATGCCTTTTAAAGATCAGGAAATAAATGAGACCGCAACTGTAGTTAAAAAATTAAATGAAGCCGGAGCAGTGCTGGTGGCCAAATTTACTTTAGGCGCACTGGCTATGGGCGATATCTGGTATGGAGGGGTAACTAAAAATCCATGGAATCTTGAACAAGGTTCGAGTGGATCTTCTGCAGGCTCTGCATCAGCAACTGCTGCCGGGCTGATACCTTTTGCCATTGGTACGGAAACACTGGGATCAATTGTATCTCCATCCACAAGATGTGGAACAACAGGTTTGCGCCCAACTTTCGGAAGAGTAAGCAGGCATGGTGCCATGGCTCTATCATGGAGTATGGATAAGATCGGACCTATTTGTCGCAATGCCTGGGATGCCGCCATAGTTTTTGATGTCATAAGAGGAGAAGATGGTTTTGATAAGACAGTACATAATGCCGCATTTAATTACAGCACCAAATCAGATATTAAAAAACTGAAGGTGGGATATGTAAAAAAATATTTTGAGGCAGACTATCCCAATAAAGAATCTGACAACAATACATTAGAAGTGCTTCGCTCTTTAGGTGTTGAGCTTAATGAAGTTGAAATGCCAGAAGAACTTCCGGTGCGTGCCATGCTGATTATTTTACAAGCGGAAGCTGCAGCCGCATTTGATGAACTTACCAGGTCGGAAAGAGATTCTCTTTTAGTTAATCAAAGAAAAAATGCCTGGCCAAATTCATTCAGAGCGTCAAGATTTATTCCTGCAGTGGAGTACATCAATGCAAATCGGGTGCGACAAATGCTTATTGAAGCATATCATGAAAAGCTAAAAGAATATGATGTGATCATAACACCCAGTTATGGGGGCAGTCAATTATTGATTACGAATTTAACCGGGCATCCATGTGTAGTTATGCCAAACGGGTTTAATGAAAATGGCAGTCCGGTAAGTGTAAGCTTTTTAGGAAAGTTGTTTGGTGAAGCTGCAGTACTTGAGTTGGCTGGGGCTTATCAGCAAGCAACAGATTTTGAGGACATGCACCCAGAGATGTTTTTGAAATAAAGATATCCGTTGAAATTAAATTAATTAGGATGAACTCAAAACAAGAAATACTTAACCACATCATTCGTCATCGCAGGTCTATTTTCCCTAAAGACTATACAGGCGAGATTATTGACGAGACCATTATTAAGCAAGTACTTGAAAATGCGCGATGGGCGCCAACTCATAAGTTTACAGAGCCCTGGCATTTTATGGTGTTTACCGGTGATGGTTTAAAAAAACTGGCAGACTTTCAATCTGAATTGTACAGGCAGCGCACGCAAGGCGATGGAACGTTTAAACAAGAACGCTTTGAAAATCTGGCAAAGAAACCTATGGAAGCTTCGCACATCATTGCCATTGGCATGAAGCGCGATGAACTTAAACGGGTGCCTGAAGTTGAGGAATTAGCTGCGGTGTATTGTGCTGTGCAAAACATGTACTTAACCGCATCGGCTTATGGTATTGGTTGTTACCTGGGTACCGGTGGTATTACTTACTTTGAAGAAGCCAAAGCTTTTTTTGGTTTGGGAGAAGAAGACAAATTCATTGGGTTTTTGTATTTGGGCATTCCTAAAGGACCAGTACCCGACAGCAGAAGAAAGTTGGTGGAGGAGAA
>CAZVFM010000315.1:0-3051 GCA_964626095.1 uncultured Roseivirgaceae bacterium
ACCCTGCACGAACGCACCGATGACATCCGGGATGATATTTTCAGGGAAGGATCCAGAAGCAATCAATCGTCCATTATCTACTTAACCGTAGTATGCCTGTTAATGCTCACACTCGCTTGCTTCAATTATATCAATATTGCCATTGTATCGGCTGCAAAAAGATTGAAAGAAATTGGTGTGAGAAAATCAATTGGCGCCACACGAAAAATTCTGGTGGTGCAGTTTTTAACCGAGAATGTGGTGATCACCAGCTTTGCACTTGCCATCGGCCTTGTTTTGGGAATAACGGTAATCATACCCTGGTTTGAAGGACTCTGGAGCTTCAGCATGGATTTCCAATTAACAGCACCCAAACTTTGGTTTTATCTCTCCGCTATTTTATTACTCACCGGCATTGCTTCAGGCATCTATCCTGCCTTTTACATTTCCAGGTTTCAGGCGGTGAGCATTTTTAAAGGGAATGTAAAGTTCGGCAGCCGAAATCCATTGACTAAAATATTTCTGGGCGTGCAGTTAGTACTGGCCTGCATATTTGTAACCAGTGCGGTGATGTTTACCCAAAACACAGATTACCTTGCCCAGCGCAGTTGGGGCTATAGCCCACGGGAAGTCATATACGCTAACGTACCCGATCAGCAAAGCTATGAACAACTGCATGCAGCGATGTCGGCCAATCCGGATGTACAGTTGCTGGCGGGTTCTGCGCATCAACTGGGTAAAAAGCGTAGCACTGCGGTGTTGCATTTGCCTGACAGGGATTATGAGGCTGATGCATTTGCCGTAGATGCCAATTATTTCGAAACCATGGGTTTGGAACTGGAGGCAGGACGCCTGTTTCATGATCACGATGGCGCGGATAAGCAAGCGGTGATCATCAACGAACTGCTTGCCAAAAACTTATTCCCCGCAGAAGATGCTATCGGTAAAGTATTCAACATAGACAGTGTGCAATATGCTGTGCTGGGCGTGCTGAAAGATTTTCATCACAACAGTTTTTTTGAATCCATAAATCCCAGCCTGTTCATGCTGGCAGAGAAAGAAAGCTACCAATACCTCTCCATGAAAGTGAACAAGGACACTGAAAAGAAAAGCTATGCAGCATTGCAGGCAACCTGGACGCAGCTGTATCCGGAAACACCTTTTAGTGGAGGGTACCAGGAAGATGTATGGGGTTTTTATTTTGAAGAAATCAACATACACGGACATGTGTGGAGAGTATTTGCTTCTGTTGCCGTGTTGCTGGCCTGCCTGGGGTTGTATGGCTTGGTTACACTTAATGTTTCTGCCCGCACAAAAGAGTTCAGCATACGCAAGGTGCTTGGTGCCGGCCTTAAAAATATTGCAGCGAACATTACACAGCAGTACACTTTGTTGTTTGCACTTTCACTGGGCATCGGCACACCGCTAAGCTATTTCTTAATAAAAATCGTATTCGATATAGCCTATACTTACCATATGCCCATTACCATCTGGAGTGTGGTGTTAGCCTCCGCAATCGTGCTCTTTATTTTACTGACTACGCTTTCCACGCAAATATTCAAAGCAGGGAATGCAAATCCTGTAGATGGATTGAAGACAGAATAAAATTTATATGAAATATTTCCGGGTGTGTGCTTAATCATAAAAGGTTTTAACTTCATGGCTTCTTCAGCACATAAACTGTTATCATGAAAGCCATCACACGAAATAAATACGGAGGTCCCGAAGTTTTGGAAATTCAGGAACTGCCAAGCCCATCGCCTAAAAAAAATGAACTGCTGATACGCGTGCATGCCTGTACCGTGAACCGCACCGATTGTGGCATACTTTGGGCCCGGCCTGCCATCATCAGGCTTTTTACCGGCTTGTTTAAACCCAAAATGAAAATTCCGGGTACCGATTTTGCCGGTGAAGTGGTAAGCATTGGAAAAAATGTAAAACGCTTCAAAGTTGGAGATAAGGTATGGGGCTTTGACGACAGTGGTATAGGCTCTCATGCGCCCTACCTTTGCATTGCAGAAAACAAACCTATCCTTAGCATACCGGAAGGATTTACATATGCGCAAGCTGCTGCAAGTGCAGAGGGCGCACATTACGCTTACAACTTTGTTAACAAAATAAATTTAAATCCCACCCACAAAGTAATGATTAACGGGGCAACCGGTGCCATTGGTTCTGCTGCCCTGCAATTTCTAAAATACTACGGTTTGTATGTTACGGCTACCTGTCGTACCGAACACATAGCAATTGTAAAGTCGATGGGTGCCGATAAAGTGATTGATTATACCCAAGAAGATTTCACAACAGATGAAGAAAAATATGATTTTGTTTTTGATTCCGTGGGTAAAAGCAGATTCGATACATGTAAAGCGATTTTAAAACCCGAAGGCATTTACATTTCTTCTGAGCTGGGCCCCGGAAATGAAAATCCTTTGCTGGCCATCAGCACATCTTTTCGTAAAGGCCAAAAGGTAAAATTTCCAATCCCACTAGATACTGAAAAAAGTTTAGGCTTTATTAAGAATCTTGCTGAACAAGGCAAGTTCAAACCCTTGATTGATCGCACATATCCCATGGAGCAAACCAAAGAAGCTTATACCTATGTAGCCTCCGGACAGAAAGTGGGGAATGTGATCATCAGTTTTGTAGAGGAACAGTAAAATCAAAATATCCTATGAAAAATTTATTCGTCATCCTTTTCTGTGTACACATGTACACGCAGGTTTCGGGACAGGTTTTTGAAAAAATTGTTTTTGATGATAAAAATCCTGACGACTACTATTTGATGCTTCGGCCCATTACAAATGAAATAAATGGTGTTTTAGTTTTACTTCCCGGATATGGAGAAGACCCGGAAAGCATTTTCCCGGAGTCAAAATTATTTAATGTAGCCTATGCCAATGGTATACTGACACTTGCCATTGCCGGGGGGCAAAAACTGTATGCGGATGAAAAGGTAACAGATAAACTCAACCGGGGTATCAATGATTTTCTTAAAAGAAATCCTTCAATAAATAAGGACAAGTTCATTATTGGAGGTTATTCGGCAGGCGGAACCATCTCATTAAGATA
>CAZVFM010000316.1:0-3046 GCA_964626095.1 uncultured Roseivirgaceae bacterium
CCCTGAAAGCAGAACATTGTCCGATATAATCGGAACGCATTGTACAAACTACATAGACCGGAATATTTTTCTTGATGGCAATTCGTGCTGTTTCTAAAATCAGGTTCACCACAATTTGTGAATCTTGTGATGGCGCCTCATTATAAAAATTTTCAGGGTTGGTAAAGAACTCTTCAAACTGATCGACCATAATCATCAGGTTGGCCGCTTTTCTTTTTCTGTTCTTTTTTTCGGGTTCATCCAATTGCTGCCAGCCTTCTTCCTGTTCATCAATGTAATATTCAGAATTGGTGTAGAGATCGATTAAGGAAGAAAATCCACGCCTTAATTCAGTCTCTACAATTGATGCTTGCTTGTCAAACTTATCGGCAATTGCAAGGGCCATGTTTTTCACCGGACTTCTTTCAGGGCGGAAATCTGCTACTACCCAATTGGTAAATTTCGCTTTGAAAAAGCCGGCACGTGCATTTGGAAAAAGACCGGCATAGATGAGCGAAGACTTGCCCTCTCCTGATGCCCCTGTTACCATCAGAAACTTGTTCTGTTCGAGCAAAGAAGTAATTTGATCAATCTGTAAATCACGTCCTTTAAAGTAAAGGCTTTCTTCCTCGGTGAAGGATCTCAGACCAGTATAGGGACATATGAATTGTTGATCAATCATGAATTATTCATTGATGTAAGGAAGAAAATTTCTGGTAAACATGAATTCATTTTGCTTAAAGGTCATCCATTGCTCGGGTCTCTCATTACGATGGTTATATCCTTCAATAATCTTCCATACAAAACTTGATTGATCCGCATTGGAAATCAAAGATGGAATTTGTTGTTGTGCCCTATATAAATCTCCATGTTGCGCATACGCGCCACTGAATCTTGTAAATGCCTGAAATTTTACGAAGGAATTTTTTACTGTTTGATAGGCTTCATCTTTATTTTTATCCGGGTCAGCGTACATCAAGGCTATAGCTACATTGTGACGATTAGGTTGAAAATCTGCCGTATTGCCTAGTTTATTCATTTCCACAATGGCCGAGTCCAACAATTGTCTGGCAATTTGTGGTGATTGTTGGTTCAATGAAATTAATTGGCTGGCATAAGCGTAGAGACTGGATCTGTTTACTTCTTTCTTAAAAACTTGGGCAAAGTTATAGCCAAGGTCTAAACGATTATGAAGTGCAAGGTTTGCAATTGCATTGCCGGTTAATTCAAAAGAATAAGTATTAACAAAATTAATGTTCTGATATTGAAAAGCATTTAACAACAGGCTAAGTCGTACCTTCTGAAGATAGCCAATACCTTTGTTGGGTTCATTAACTTGGAAAGCCATATCACTTAAATGAAGATATAGTATATTTAGGTCAACAGCTGTACTCTGCTTAATTGATTCAAGCTTTTGCGCTAATTGCTCCATTAACTCAAAGGCAATAGGGTTTCGTGCAAACATGTCTCTTGAACACATGTTGGCATGATAATCTTTTAGCCATAGTTCAAAATAGCTCAGGTCACTATCACTCTTATATACAGCCTCAAACAAATCATTGTCGAGCATATATTGAATAAAGGAAGCTGAGTTAAAAAACTGAATAATGCTTCTAGGTTCGAAGGGATGAAAGTGCACCCTGTAATCAGGATAGGCAAAAAGAAATTTCCTTGGTACTGTGATAACATCAGCACTGGCAGTACCAATTATTTTAACTGTTTGACTAAGATAGTTTTCTGAAACTTTATTAAAGTGATCAAACGCTTGTCTATATAAATCATAATCAGTAGGTATAATCGGTTCGTTTCTTATTTCCTTTCTATATAAAAGCATATTGCCTTCATTTTTAAATGCTATGGCTAGATTAAAATTTCTTTCATCTTCATCTCTTATCTTATTGATTTCATCCCTCCAAAGCGAATAAAAATAATTAAGCGTTTCATTGGTTGAGAATTTCAGATTCAAATTGGAAATAATCTGCCCACCTCCACTAGAATATAAATTAGTGCTAGATACATCGATATATGAAAGAAACATTCGCGCTACCAAGCGATGGTAAAAATCAAGAACAGTAGTTTCCTTTCTTGAAACATAACTTTTCACAAATGATGTCAGCTCTTGTGTTTTACCATAGAGATAAAATACAGCAGCTACATTACTCGCATTTTCAACATATGAAGTATAGTCGTTTTGATAGAAGCTCCCCTGGTACCGAAGTATACTATCCATGCATTGCAAAGACTTATCAGTCATACCTAATGCAGCGTAGAGATAGGCTAGATCCTGATACAATCCATTATACCTGATGCCATAATTTTGTGTACCACGAATAAGCAACTTATCGCGTGTATAATTATTTTGAACCCAATCCGTTCGATTCGAATTTTCGAATGGTGAAAGAATACTTAATAATTCTACTAATTCAGCGTCATTGAAGATTTTGTGGTTAATTCCATTTACGAGTGCTAAACTTAAATACTGTATGTCAGTAAAATTGTCTGGCTGCTCTTTAAATATTCGCATTGACCATCGGGCAGACCGAAGTGCATTATTCTTTACAAATGATTCAAATGCTGCTTCTTGATTATAATAAAATCCTAAGCCTGCAGTAGCAGAATAGTCATTTAATAATTTTAGCCCCACAGATAAGTCCTGAATACTTCCATTTGCCGGCAAATCTTCCAGTAACTCATCCGCAATTCCAAGACTTTCAAGTATTTCTTGTTTAGGTTCATTACGACCTTGTGTAACCAATTGTGTAGCAATACCTGTAGCTATTTTTATTTTTTGTTGTGGATCTGCTATTTCGTCAATAATTTCATTTAAACTTAAATTGCCTCCTAACAGTTGTTCAGTAATCAACGGTATCTGAAATTCTAAACCCAAATTCGGCATATTCGCCAGCCTAATCGTCTCTTCTTTTATTGACTTTAGTATATATTCATTTTGCTGTTTGAAGTAATCACTAATAACAAACGAACTAAATACCAATACTGCTAATAGTGCAATTACTGCAACTATCCTTTTTGCACCATAGCGCATAACGGTTCGGGTAACTACATGTTT
>CAZVFM010000317.1:0-2996 GCA_964626095.1 uncultured Roseivirgaceae bacterium
GGAGCAGTGGTAGCTCGTTGGGCTCATAACCCAAAGGTCGCAGGTTCGAGTCCTGCCCCCGCTACTAAAAAGAAGAGCTGTCGCAAAACGACAGCTCTTTTTATTTTAGTGCTGTCTTCGACTTCGCTCAGCTGGGGATTAGTTTATTATAAAATGTTTGGCTCATATCCGCCAGTTGGCGGACGCAGGTTCCTCCGCACAATGCGGAGTTGCCCCCGCTACTAAAAAGAAGAGCTGTCGCAAAACGACAGCTCTTTTTATTTAAACCAGTGTTTTCAATGGGCTGTATAATGCTGGCTACAGAAAGGCTTCCACTATTAGAAAATAGTGTAGTAGAGGAGTTGATAATCATTTCTTTTGTACCAATAGTAATACCATTCCCTTCTTTTTACCTTTTAAGTATGCTTTTTCGCACTTACCTTGCTTATCCGCATTACAATTTATTATGATAGCTGACTTAAGGAGCGATACAATAACCCGTCCAGGCAAAGAAATGCTTCAGGCCATGATGGAAGCCCCGGTTGGTGATGATGTGTTTGGCGAAGACCCTACAATAAACGAACTCGAACGAAAAGCTGCTGCCATGTTTGATATGGGAGCTGCCATTTTTTGTCCTTCAGGCACCATGACCAACCAGATTGGGATAAAAATTCTGACTCAACCTTATGAGGAAGTTATCTGCTACAAAGGAGCACATATTTATAAGTATGAAGGTGGAGGCATGGCAGGAAACAATCTGGTCAATTCGAAATTACTGGATGGCGACAGAGGAAGATTCACGGCAGAGCAGATAGCTGAAGTATTAAATCCTGACGATTTGCATGCGGCAAAAACCAGCCTGGTTTCTTTGGAGAATACGGTGAACAGGGGTGGAGGAAGTTATTATACAATTAAAGATATAGAACCCATTGCCGCATTTTGCAAATCGCATCACTTGAAAATGCATTTAGATGGGGCAAGACTTTTTAATGCTTTGGTTGAAACAGGAGACTCACCCAAAGAATATGGAAAACACTTTGATACCATATCTATTTGTTTGTCGAAGGGATTAGGCGCACCTGTAGGTTCTTTATTACTGTGTAGCAAAGAACTGGAAAAACCTGCAAGAAGAATTCGTAAAGTATTTGGTGGCGGTATGCGACAAGCAGGTTATCTCGCTGCCGCAGGAATTCACGCACTTGACAATCACATTGAAAGATTAAAAGAGGATCATCAAAGAGCAAAAGAGATTGGAAAAGTTTTATCTACCTGTTCATTCGTAAAGGAACTGATGCCGGTTGACACCAATATTTTAATATTCGAATTAATTGATGGTATTGATGTAAACAACTTTCTGGCAAAACTAAAAGCGCAAAATGTATTGGCTGTTCCCTTTGGAGCAAACCATGTGCGCTTTGTCACGCATCTTGATTTTAATGATGATATGCTGGCTCATACTATTCACGTACTAAAAAGTCTGCAAATATCCTGAGCTTGAAATTGCCTTATGCTTAATTCTAAAATACCATTAGCAGAGCGAATGCGACCAACAACACTTGCAGCGTTGATTGGACAACAGCACCTGGTGGGTGAAAACGGAATTATTCGCAGAACAATCCAAACGGGAAATATTCCTTCCATGATTTTTTGGGGACCACCCGGAGTTGGTAAAACCACTATAGCCAATATAATTGCCAATGCAATCAAAATGCCTTTTCATGCTTTAAGTGCAATAAGCGCGGGTGTTAAAGATGTACGCGACATACTCGACAAAGCCAAACGATCGGGCAAAGCTATTTTGTTTATTGATGAAATTCATCGCTTCAACAAATCGCAACAAGATGCATTGTTAGGTGCGGTAGAAAAAGGCATCATCACACTCATTGGAGCCACAACGGAAAATCCATCCTTTGAAGTAAATGCCGCTTTACTTTCGCGTTGCCAGGTCTATACACTGAAAGCACTTAGCGCAGAAGACATGAAAGCGCTGATTGCTCAGGCCATTGAAAAAGATGAACTCCTTCGCTCGAAACAAATTGTGTTTAAAGAATATGGTGCGTTGTTTAATCTGAGTGGTGGTGATGCGCGAAAACTACTCAACCTGTTAGAACTTGTTGTAGAATCTGCAGAAACTGAAAATGTAATTGTCACTGATGAGCTCGTAAAAAATATCGCGCAAAAGCGCATTGCCATTTATGATAAGAGCGGAGAACAACACTATGATATTATCTCCGCATTTATAAAATCCATAAGAGGCAGTGATCCCAACGCTGCGCTTTATTACCTTGCCCGAATGATAGAAGGTGGAGAGGATGTTAAATTTATTGCAAGGCGATTACTAATTCTGGCTTCTGAAGATATCGGAAATGCAAATCCTACCGCCTTGGTTCTGGCCAACAGTACATTCCAGGCAGTGAATGTAATCGGCTATCCTGAATCAAGAATTATTCTGGCACAATGCACTACTTATCTTGCTTGTTCCGCCAAAAGTAATGCAAGCTATGAAGGAATTGAATCAGCCATTTCTCTCGTTAATAAAACTGGAGATTTATCTGTGCCTCTATCTGTAAGAAATTCACCTACTAAACTGATGAAAGATTTAGGGTACGGAAGTGGTTATGAATATGCGCATCAATATGAAGGTAATTTTGTTAATATGGAATTCATGCCTGATGAGATAGCCGGGACGAAATTGTATGATCCGGGGAAGAATCCGAGGGAAGATGAAATGCGCAGCAAGTTGCGCAGTTTGTGGAAAAGTAAGTATGGATATTAATTGTATTAAAATTGATTTTTGAATCTAACGGTTATATTATTTTCTTAGGGATTCTTGTCGCGCTTGTTTACAGCTGGTTGTTGTACAGCAGTGGCGGACCTTGGAGCAAAAACATTCGTTATGCACTTGCTGTATGTAGATTTGTACTGGTTTTTATCATCATATTTTTACTCGCAGGACCTATACTCAAGCAATGGCAATACAATTCAGAAAAGCCGGGTATAGTTTTCGCCATCGATAA
>CAZVFM010000318.1:0-2966 GCA_964626095.1 uncultured Roseivirgaceae bacterium
CTATTATCGCTACACAAATGGGAATGAGCCTTTCTGATTATGTGATTACTGAAGCCGGTTTTGGTTCTGATTTAGGTGCAGAAAAATTTATCGATATAGTTTGTGGCTATGGCGACTACTCTCCGCATGCCGTGGTATTGGTGGCTACAATTCGCGCCATGAAGTATCATGGTGGTGCAAAGTTAGCTGAATTGAAAACGCCAAATCTGGAAGCGCTGCAAAAAGGTTTTGCTAATCTCGAAAAGCATATAGAGAACACGAAAATTTTTGGATTGCCTGCTGTGATTTCATTGAATAAATTCATTACAGATTCAGATGAAGAAATTAATTGGTTGATGAAGAAGTGCGAAGAAATTGGCGTAGCCATTGCCTTATCTGAAGGCTGGGAAAAAGGAGGAGCCGGCATGATGGACCTCGCAGAAAAAATTGCTTATGAAGCCGAAAATTTCAAAGGCAAATACTGGCCGGTGTACGATTGGAAAAGCAGCATAGAAGAGAAGATAGAACAAGTGGCAATAAAGATTTACGGAGCGAAAGGAGTGGAGTTTTTGCCCAAGGCCAGACAGAATCTAAAAAAGATAGAGCGTATCGGATTAAACGAAGTACCGGTATGTATTGCCAAAACACAAAATTCTTTTTCTGATGATGCAAAGAAACTCGGCAGGCCAAAAGATTTTACCATTACCGTAAGAGAAATTGAAGTGGCGGCCGGTGCAGGTTTTGTTATTCCGATTACAGGAGACATACTGCGCATGCCCGGCTTACCTAACGTACCTGCTGCTGTAGGGATGGATATTGATAATGATGGAAAAATAAGTGGATTGTCTTAAACCCTAGCCCCTAACCCTCCGAGGGTTAAGGGTATAATAATTTGTCTAATGGAAAAAAGTACGCCTTTTATTCCGGAAAAAATCTACCATGTTTATACGCATGCCGTAGAAAAAGAATATCTATTTCGAAAAAGGGAGAACTATAATTACTTCATAACTAAGTATAAGGAATATATCCCTCAGGTTGCTGATATCTTCGCTTATTGTCTTTTACCTAATCATTTTCATTTTCTTATTAGAGTGAAATCAGAGAATGAGATTTATAATTTTTTAAAAAATAAAAATGCTACAAAAGGTGATGAAGATATTTCCAAAAAAATAAGTCAACAATTCTCTCATTTGCTAAATGGCTATTCGCAGGCTTATAATAAAATGTTTAACAGACTTGGTACTTTATTTATGTCGCGTATCAGGCGTAAGGAAATAGATGATGACCATTATTTTACAAGAGCTATAGGATACGTACATGTAAATCCTATCAAGCATGGTTTTGTTAACGAGTATAGTGCCTGGGAGTTTAGTTCATATTTACAATATATTGGAGAGGAGAATCATTTCATTGTGAAAGAGGAGGGCTTAAGTTGGTTTGGAGGAAAGGAGTAATTCATCCGGTTTCATGAGCAATTTAAGCAGGAATTTATAAATTTAGACCAAGTATTAGAATGAAAGCCTCGGTTAAAGATATTAAGCTAAATAAAGTCACACTTTGTGGTACTAGTAGCATTTTAAGCCTGTTGTTATTGGCTGTTTTGTCTTTATCAACTCAAAGCAATGCTCAGGTGAAAGAGCATGAGTTAACAGATTCAACAGCAGTAAGAGCACTGAAGGGAACATTACTTATTCCCGACACCAAAGGTGAAAATATACCTCTTGTCTTAATAATTGCCGGGTCGGGCCCGACTGACCGTAACGGAAATGGACCACAGCTCAAATCAGATTGCCTTAAAATGTTGGCTGAAGAACTTTCCAAAAATGGCATTGCATCCTTTCGTTACGATAAGCGTGGTGTAGGTGCCAGCACAGTGGCCGATAAAAGGGAGGAAATCCTGGTTGTTGAAGATTTCTCCAATGATGCGGCCTCATGGATTAATCGATTTAAAGAAGATAAGCGATTTAGTAAAGTAATTGTTATCGGTCACAGTGAAGGAGCATTCATGGGCCTGCTGGCAGCGAAAGAGGCAAAGGCTGACGGCTATATTTCAGTTGCTGGCACCGGACGTTCAATTGATGTGGTTTTAAAAGAGCAGTTTAAATCAAATCCCTTTAATCCTGAATTTATTTTAAAGGAGAATGAGACTATTTTAGATTCACTAAAGGCAGGGTACCGCGTGAAAAGAGTAAATCAACTCTTACAATCCCTTTACAGACCAAGTATTCAACCTTATATAATTTCATGGATGAAATACGATCCCGCTCAGTTGTTGAGTGAATTGCCAATGCCGGCAATGATTGTTCAGGGTACGACTGACATTCAGGTTTCAATGGCTGATGCAGAAAGCCTGAAACAAGCACGGCCAGATGCAGTGTACTTAATTGTTTCTGGTATGAATCATGTACTTCGCGATGCACCAGAAGAGCGCATGGCAAATATTGCAGTATACTCCCAGTCGGAGAAACCACTTTCATCAGAACTAGTACCCGCACTGCTCAGTTTTATTTTTTCAATCAATTAAAATTTATGGCTCATTCTGTTCGGTCGGTTGACGTTACAAAAGTGAAACAGTATCTTCGATCGAATAGTCCTGATTTACTGGCTGTTGAGGAACCCCTGGAAATCCGCTTGGGCTATGGAGCAGCAAAACAACGTGAGCAGAAAAGTTTATCGGTAACCATGCGCACACCGGGTCATGATTATGAACTGGCTGCCGGTTTTTTATTTACCGAAGGTATTGTGCATGCATTCCAACAAATTGAATCCATCAAGTATTGCGTTGATACGGGCAAGCAAGAAGAGAAAGACAATATTGTGCGTGTAGAGCTAAAGCCCGAAGTAGTAATTGACTTCGATAAATTGCAAAGGCATTTCTACACTTCTTCCAGTTGTGGTGTTTGCGGTAAGTCTTCCATCGATTCGGTTAAACAGCAGTGTAAGTCCATACAATCAACTTTAAAGATTACTGAAAAAGTGATTCACAG
>CAZVFM010000319.1:0-2965 GCA_964626095.1 uncultured Roseivirgaceae bacterium
GTGTTTATCTTGTGAGAGTAGGAACAAATACTCAAGGATTTGTAAAGCGAATTATCGTAAGATAAGAAATAAAAAAATCAACATCATTTTACCAAAAGAGTTGTAAGTTAAAACCTTACAACTCTTTTTTTATTTAACTCTAAATACCTATTTTTGAAAAAATCCAAAAATTAAATTATGAAAAAAAATATTCCATTAATGTTAGTTTCGGTTGTGCTTTTCTTTAGTCAACTCAATTATTCACAGGTAGAAAGACCTGTAAATCCAGAAAACCGAACAACTTTGCAAGATATTTTAATACCCAATGAAGTAATTGTTAGACTCCAAAAAGGAGCAAATGCACAACGTGTTGTAGATCAAATGCCGACAAACTATGAATTTCAAATAGAAAGACTACTATCTGCACCGACAGATATATGGCTATTTACTTTTAATGATGAGGTAACAAACGTTGAACAGATAATAAGAGACCTTAAAAATTTGAACGATGTTTTTCAAGCCCAAGTAAATACTCTTGTTGACCTTAGAGAGGCTCCAAATGACCCTTTATATAGCAGTCAATGGCAACATCAAAATATCAACTCTGAAGAAGCTTGGGATATCTCTACAGGAGGAATCTCAGCTACTGGTGAAGATATTGTGGTTTGTATTATTGAAAGTGCCAATGTAATGGGACATCCGGACTTGGTTGGAAATCACTGGACAAACACTGCAGAAGTAGCAGATGGTACAGATACAGACGGCAATGGTTATATTGACGACATCAATGGATGGAATGTAAGTACAAACAATGATAATATTGGAACCGGAAACCATGGAACTGCAGTAGCCGGTATGATTGGTGCCGTAGGAAATAACGGAGTGGGTGTAGCAGGAGCAAATTGGGATGTGAAAATGATGGTTGTAGCCGGTTATGCACAACCTTTTACACAAGCAAATATTGTAGAAGCATATACTTATCCATTGCAAGCAAGAATCCTGTGGAATAATACTAATGGAGCAGAAGGAGCTTTTGTTGTGGCTACAAATGCTTCCTGGGGAGTTGATTTTGGAGACCCAAATGACTACCCCATCTGGTGTGGTTTTTATGATGACTTAGGTCAAGCCGGAATCATAAACTGCGGGGCTACTACAAATCAAAATGTAAACGTAGATATTGTTGGCGACGTACCCACCGCCTGTCCAAGTAACTATATGGTGGGGGTAGCTGCTACAAACATTAATGACATTAGTGCTTCCGGTTATGGGCCAAACACTATTAATGTTGCAGCACCGGGTACAGGAATATTCACCACAAATAATGGAGGTTATGGAACGACTTCAGGAACTTCTTTTGCCAGTCCTCTTACTGCAGGAGTAATTGGATTGATGTATTCAATACCTTGTGAAAGCTTTATGACACTTGTGAAAGACGATCCACAAGGAGCAGCAGATATTGTAATGCAGGCACTTTATGATGGTGTTGATCAATCAGCTCACCTAATGACTAGAGTAATTACCGGTGGAAGAATTAATTCAAAAAATGCCATTGATATTTTAATGGATGCTGTATGTGTGGTTAATGATGATGATATTGGTGTAATTGAAATCAATCAGCCGGAAGACGGTTTATTGAGTGAAAATGAAACCATTGAAATAACTATCAGAAACTTTGGTTTAAATACACAATCAAACTTTGATGTCACATATCAAATTGATGGTGGCACACTTATTACTGAAACCTTTACAGGTTCAATAGAATCTGCTTCAAATGAAACCTTTACATTTTCAGCAACTGCAGACCTTAGTACTGTGGGTGAGACTTACAGCATTACAGCTTCAACTTCATTAACAAATGATGAGGATACAAATAATGATTCTTTTTCAAAAGAAGTTACTCATTTGTTTCCAGATGATATTGGCGTAACTGACCTTCTTGAACCTGTTTCAGGTAATGGTTTAACAGATGCTGAAGAAATTACCATTGAAATCACAAACTATGGTGGGGTTGCTCAATCTAACTTTGATGTTTCTTACTCAATTGACGGTGGCACTTCTGTAACTGAAACAGTAGCCGGACCATTGGGCGTTGGTGAAACGATTGAATATATCTTTACTCAAACGGCAGATTTCTCAGTACTTGGAGATTATATTGTTATGGCCACCACTATGTTATCGGGAGATTCAGACCCTGATAATGATTCAATCATTGTAACGATTACCCATACTATTTGTCAACCGGAATCAAATTGTAATGAAGGTGATGGTTTAACCCGATTTATTTTGGAAGAAATCAATTTACCAAATATTACTTGTAGTGGAAATGGGTATATGGACATGACAGAACATGCCGCCACTCTTGATGCCGAAGTTGGTGAATACACGGCTACCATTCGTTCTGGATTTGCAAATCAACAGTTTTCAGGTTGGATAGACTATAATGATAATGGTGTGTTTGAGCCTTCAGAGCAAATCTTTTCAAATGTAGCTGTTGCAACTGCAAATACAGATGTGAACGTACCCTTCACTATTCCTTCTGATGCATTTAATGGTGACCACCTTATGCGCATTAGAGGAAAATGGGGATCAGGTTCTGGAGACCTTAATGACCCCTGTGCTGACTTACAATGGGGAAATACAGTTGATTTTACAGCAACCATTATAAACGGTACATTAAGCACAAATGATTTTGGTTTAAATGATTCAGATTTTGTAGTAGTAAGTCAGGGTGGTAATGAATTTCAAGCGATACTAACAACTACAAATTTTGACGACCAAGATGTAAAGTTATCTGTTTATAATGTTTTGGGTCAAAGAGTTCACTTTTCTGAGTTAGAAAATAATGATGGAGTATATACATATGTTTTCAATATGAATTCAAATGCTTCAGGAGTCTATCTCGTGAGAGCAGGAACAAGTTCTCAAGGGAAAGTAAAGCGAATTATTGTTAAATAAAAAGCTTTGAGTTTTATAATATAAAGGGATG
>CAZVFM010000320.1:0-2956 GCA_964626095.1 uncultured Roseivirgaceae bacterium
TGAGTATGGACTGATTCAATTACGAATTTAAAATTACGAATTGCGGCATGTTCATCAAGGTATGTTGTATGAAAGTAAAAAGTTGAAAGTTTGATATTCAGGTTGTATGACGTGACAAACCTAGTCTACATCATTAAATCCTTAAATCTCCTCATCCTTAAATCATTAATCTTTCATCATTAAATTACGTTTCCTTACAAAATAAAATGTATTTGTTGCATAATTATTTGTTTAGCAATACATTAACCCACATTGCTTGTTAACCAGACGCAATAACCCTGATTCCGGGGTTTTCTAAATTTTTGAGTTTCGGTTTGTGTACTACAGATTTTAATTTTGTGAAAGGTCTGAGTTTTATATTTAGGGCTTTTTGCAACGCTTTCAACTTTTCGTCTGGTTCAGAACACTTGCGCACTGTGATTTCGTTTCCTGCTTTATTGTATCCGCTTGTTGTGATTACTTTTTGGGTATTGCCGATTCGTACTATTTCTGTCCAACAATGATTTATGCCATTTGATTTTAATTGACTTCGTACGGTATTGACCAACCAATATGCAAGTAATCCTAAATTCAGATGTGCTATAGTAGATTCGTCTTTTTTATGGTAAACCGGACGTAAATCCAAGTCTGTTTTTAGAGTGCGGAATGTTCTTTCTATTTCCCTTATCGTATTGTAAACATTCCATACGATTACTTCATCTTTCATATCCATGCTGGTTCTGACGAAGTATTTACCCAATCCATCTGTGGCTTCCTTATCTTTCGGTTCGATTCTAATCCACGACATATCTGTCACTTTTGCTTTTTTTTCATCATATGTCAAATGGATATCGTATCGTCCTTGTGCTGACGGATATTTCTGTTTGGCCCGACCTATTCTTTGGTTTACCTTATCAGCTAATTTTACACCACCTCTTTTATGGAGTGCTGAGCTTATTTTTTCTAATTCTTGTTCATATCTGGTTTCAAATTGGGTTTTCATGCCCTGCTCTTTCTTAGCCTTCATTGCACTGGTAATCTCAAGGCAATAGTCAGTATTGTCTGGAGTAAGTACTTTCTTTAAAACTACTTCTTTATTAGATTTCGTTTCTAAATATACGACCAGACGACTTTGGTCAAATACGTAGTTTTTTAGCTTTGTGCGGCTCACACACAGGTAATGGTAGCCTTTATTTCTTATGATTTCCAGGTTCTCTTTGGTAGCTATACCGGCATCCAGCACTATGATGGGTTTATGAATCCCCGTAGTATAATCAAGACTGGTGATAATCTTCTCTATACCTTTACAGTCTGAAAAATTCCCCTCGTGTATGGATGAGTGTTTTATAAATCCATAGATATTGACCACCAGTGCCAAAACTACTAATTTGCAATCATTTCGTTTTTCTTTACTCCTCCCGAACTTTGCCAATTTGCTATTGCGCTTTTCTCCTTCAAAATAGGTGTTAGTAAGGTCGTAAAGCATTATTTTATCCTGAATATCGAACAATTCATTGGTCTTAATTGAAAGATGTTGCTCTAATTTATCCTTGATACTATTGAGTTTTAGGGCACTCTTATACAATCGGTCTTTGTTCATCTTTTCCGGATCATACCCAGTCAGCTCCATAATCGCTGAGTTTTCATTGACCCATCTGGCTGTTGCCAACTCTGATGCGGGATGAACCGCTCTACTGATGACCTGAGTCTGGGCCAGTTGTATTTCTTGTTCGCTAAAGTTATTACCTTCCAATACTTTATCCAATTCTAATTGATGCCAGATATTGTAGCACATCCATTCTGAACCGATTTCACGGACATTACTATGTTTGAGGGTCTCTACATTGACCATTCGGTTGTTTGCATCGTAAGTGGTCAAATCTAACCGTTTGCCGTCTACTATTTTACCCCATAATTCTGTCACCCATTTAGTGATAAGCGCATCTGTTTGTGGAAAAATACTTTGTTTGCGTTGATACATATCGGTGAGCGTACGAGCGATGAGATTGAGTTGCTCTGGTGTCAGCTCGTCATCCAAAAAGCCTACATTGAGTATTGTCCTATGGCATATACGACCTGTTTCATTACGGTAACTCTCGACTAGTCTGTAATAACTGTCGTACTTTTGGGTCACCGGATTTGTTCTGCCACTCGCTTTAAAATACATACCGCAAAGGTAGTGCTATCCTTCCTACCTATGCAACCCCCCTGTGTACTACAAACTGTTTTTTTAAAAATCTTATACCTGATTATCAATTAATTGCAAAATTGGCATCCTCCAAATCATACCATTTATATCTGAATTTTGTGGATAACTTTTTTTTTAACCACATTTTTTAACCGTTTTGAGCAATGTGGGTTAAAGATGATTACCATTCTTACCGTATTTTTTTCTGTCTCATATTGTTGGTAATTTGTTTCGTTATTATAGAATCTTTAGGTGCAATTAAAGTGAAAACATGGATTTTATTCTTTAGATTAAAAAAAGGTTTGACCCTTTCCAGACCAAACCTTTTTCAAATTTTTAAATAATATCAAAGTCGTTGCCCGACCTTATTCTTCTTCAGCAATATTATACCGGAATCCAAAATACACATTCCTGCCCATAATGGGTCCCCAAACCAGCGAACTGTCAAAAAATTGGGAGAAGGGTTGATCGGAAGCAATAATCGGATTATGAAGGTGGAAATCAAATAAATTTTCTGCTCCAACGTACAACTCCAACCGTTTCCAGGTTTTGTTGATTTGTGTATTACTTAAAAAATAGGCCGGTGATTCAACACCCAACCGGTATTGAGGCGGATTAGCTTCCGTAGAAGGTAGTCTCGATTCACTCAATCGATTGATGGTGTAATCCCATTTCCAGCCTTTTCCAAAATCCACAGACAAATTGGCAAATGCTCTGTGCGGTGAATTCAATGGTTTTCTAAGCAAAGCTTCTCCATAAGTGGTTTGCACATCATTGAACCTGTAAGCC
>CAZVFM010000321.1:0-2947 GCA_964626095.1 uncultured Roseivirgaceae bacterium
TTGGATAACTGGGGGATTTATTAAGAAGAGCCAAAACGCAAACACGGTGGTTTTTGTGCGTCTACCGTTTCGCTTGTCTCTCGGCTGTGCTACTTTTTATCTTCTTTTTACAAAATCGCAGTCGTCACTTAGCCATGACACGGCAACAGACCTATTTAATTCTCAATCCAGGCTCGAAAAATCCAGAATCCATTTTCATAAACGTTCATTGCCATTCGCTTAGCTTCCTCATCAAACCTAAATTCTGCATACACATCTGCCTCTGGAATAAAAAACTTGCTCTCAGATTGAGGATAGAAAACCTCTGTTCTTCCATCGGCATACGTCATTGTAATCCCTTCATTATGATTTTTTACAATAATGTTTCCGGTGAAGGAGTTATCAAAAATGCCTACATATTTTTGCTTTAACGCATCCGCTACAGTCGTTCTCACAGGTTTGTTCCACGTGTATGGCGGTCTAACCTCAACTAATGATTTGAGGTCATTAAACGAATAAGATCTTGAACCTTTTAAAAGCAACTTGTCGATAGTAGTAGTGATGATAGTATTGGGGTCATGTTGGCTAAAGAACCAGAGGTCACCTGTGGTGAGGTTTTGTATATTTGAGTACATAGTCGAGCCATTTTTTTGCGCTGTCTCCAATGCGATTGACATCATTGTCATCAAACCCACCTTGCCCTTGGCTAATTTTGACATGGCTATAGGGTACCTCCAGCATGAAGAACTATCTCCTTTTCCACAAATATCAAAATTGGTGGAAACCAGCGGCTGACCTTTCTCCACTAATAGAACTCCAGATGCACTTATAATCGCGAACTTGCCGCTTCTGTCGGCCACATGCATTTGAGCGCTTCGAAAACCATTTTGGAACCAGAATACTTTGAAAAAGCTTATGACTTCCTCAACAGAATTCATGTTGGCTAATATGTATGGCAGTATAGCATCGTCACCCTCGGGGAAGTTTTTTTTAGACTTGGGGTCAAAATCTTTTATAAAGTCAATTGCATTAAAGTCGAATGTAAGCCCAGCCTCATTCGTGCCACCTTGAATACTCCCACCTTTTCCGAGTTCTGGAGAGAAGTAAGAAAGTGTATAGTAGCCATATCGAGCAGTTCCTGATTTTGGAAAAACGTTTATGAAATTGGCAACTCCGAAAGGCCCGTCTTCATTGTTAAGGTTCCATACGTGTCCATTGCGGTCAATAGCACTTACTATCGTACAAGCGTTGGTTTGAGTTGGGCCGAAAATTGACAAAGTAACTAGTACTACTATAAGGTAGGTGACTTCTTTTTTCATGAGTTCTTAATATATATAGTCGTAGTTTATTAGACAGTCATAGCTTCAGACTTTGATAGGTACTCATAACCAGCATAAAGCACTAGTATCTCCACCAATGTGGCAGGGATTAAGATGACATACGAGATAAAAAACAAGACCACTGTCAGGAGGATACAACCCATCACAATTTCCAATATCCCTGCTATTCGTGCGAGTACGCCCATGCTGTCTTGCAGCCGAAGGAGGGAAATTCCGAAAACAATACTCAACGCACCTGTTACCACAGCTAATACTGTGTATGGCATCCAGATGTTCTCCATGTCTTCTACTGAAAGCGAACTCACATCTACAATACCCTTGGCTAAGGTAGCCACCACAAGTAAGTATGCAGCCACCTTCAACAACACGTTTTCGAACAGCGTGCTCAATGCAACAAACCCTCGCGCAAACAGTGCATATGAAATCACCATCAACACTGTAAGGCCGATATATGCTGCATTCATCTGGAAACCCCAGTTACGACCATCCTTTATTAACCAGGCAATGTCCATCGTGCCGAGAATAATTTCAGAAATCAGATAAACTGATCCGGCCAGTACTGCTATCAAGAGCGTATTTCGGTTGGTAGTTGGTAAAGTACTTCTTTGTGTTTCCATCACTTGATTTTGTTTGTTAGAAAATGACTCATAACTCTCCCCAAGTGCTTCTAATAAAATTTTCACTGTAATCGCACGGGGTAATACCTCCCCCGCTTCAATACGCTGAATGGTGCGCACACTCACGTGACTTTTTTCCACCAAATCTTCCTGAGTAAGGTTTTTTTCTTTGCGCAGAGCAGTAAGTCGCCTTCCCAATTCCGGTTGTTGCATAACAATTTTTTAAAAGCACAATGTTACGTGTTTAACGGTTATCAGTGAATTCACAGACAGAATTTTTGCCTGTCACTTACCCGCCATTTGAGCAAACAGACATGACAATTCCAGTTTTTTGAGCGTATCTGTCTGAAATTTTTAAGAGGTCCATGCTTATTAAAACAAACCATCGAACTAATGAAATCTGTTATAAAAGGATTTGAATCGTTTATTTAATTTTTGATATGGTTTTACCTATTGATTTTGTCGGTTTATCCATGTCCCTAATGGCAAATTCAACAGCTGATATAATCAAGTCTTTAACTTTTCTGTTTCTGTAATCTTTAGGTGTTACCACGGGGATATGTCGAATTAAATTCCCGGTACCAGTCAATAATTTATTTGGATCTTTTAGTAATGTTCCTTTGTTGAAGCCTAAGTTCAAATGGTTCGTGTAGATGGGTAGCATACAGAAGGCGTCTGCTAATTTGTCTGAAATAGAAAATACAGTTGTTAAAGCATGAGTGTGATAAAGTATCTCGTTACTATCGGGATGTATTTCAAGGATGTATTCTCGAAGGTCTTTGAACAAATTAATCAATTTTTGCTCCTTAAACTCTAACAAGTAAAGAAAATCGGGATGTATCTTACGGTTGTTACTTGCTCCTTTCATCTTGCCGCCCTAAGCTGTCCTGCGTTTGAAACTCATGACAATTCTTTATTCCTCTATTGTAATTTGTTTTATACAGCCGCCAAAGCCTTTTCATAATCAGGCACTTGTCTAATCTATAATAGATATGTATTCAATGGCCCACA
>CAZVFM010000322.1:0-2946 GCA_964626095.1 uncultured Roseivirgaceae bacterium
ATTGTGCTTTGCTCATCACCAATAAGAAGTAATCTTTTCCAATTTTAGCGCGCTTGATCTGCTCCCACTTGATGGGCATTCCCTGCTTGGGGTTAATCTTCATCAAAATCTGCTGACTGGTAATTTCGTACGACATGCGTTCGAAAAGCATCTTGCCCTGTTCTAATTGCGTTACGCCCATGAACTGTATCCACCAGAATAAAAGATATAACAATACAGCAATGGCTGTTCCGATAAACCACCAGATATTTGGAATCCATAAATAGCCAAGACAAAGCGCAAGCACTATCAGGCTTACCCACCATTGTTGCTTGAGCACATTGCGCATAGCTAAACGAACATAGGTCTTTGTATCGAGTTTGTAATTTTTTGTTTTTACTATCATAATAACTTCTAAAACACTTTTAAACTTAGATCTAAACTTTTTGCTGAATGCGTTAAAGCACCCACTGAAATATAATCAACACCTGTATCTGCAATTGCTCTGATTGTGCTTTCTGTAATGCCACCGCTGGCTTCGGTTTTATATTTTCCTCCAATCAAGTGTACTGCTTCGCGCAGCATGTCAGTACTCATGTTGTCCAGCATTATCACATCAACACCACCTACAGCAAGCACTTGCTTTACTTCATCTATACTTCTTGTTTCAACTTCAATTTTCAATGACTTGCCCTTCTGTTTTAGATAAGTCCTTGTACTTTCAATCGCCAGCTGAATGCCTCCGGCCATATCAATATGATTGTCTTTCAGCATCACCATATCATACAAAGCAAATCGATGATTTAATCCGCCTCCAATCATTACCGCCCACTTTTCTGCGATGCGAAAGTTGGGTGTGGTTTTTCGGGTATCCATCAGCTTTGCTCCTGTGCCTTCAATAAGCTTCATCAGCTTTGAAGTATAGGTAGCAATGCCACTCATGCGCTGCATACAATTAAGCACCAAACGCTCGGTACTTAAAATAGATCGTGCCGGTCCGTTGACTACAAAAGCCACATCTCCCTTTTTAATCCTGACGCCATCACTTAGCTGTAGCTCCAGGCTTAGCTTAGGATCAAATCTTTCAAAGATCAGCCGGGCCATTTCGACACCTGCTAATATGCCATCATCCTTTACAAGTAGCCTGGCTTTACTTTGCGTGTTTTCAGGAATTGCTCCCAACGAAGAATGATCGCCTTCGCCAATATCTTCTGCCAGGGCAGCATCAATAAATTGCATTAAGGCTTCTTTGCTCAGGTATTCCGCTTTCACCGTGCAAAAATAGAAAAAGCGACCATTCAACATGACCGCTTTCTCAAATGCTTTGATTAAATCTACTCTTTGGTAAAATTGATGCCGTGTACCAGGTAAACTTTGTTAACGGCCCTGATGCGAAAAACCACCCGATAGGTCTCATCATTACTGTTGTACTGCCCAATTACAAAGGGAATACCACTTTTTGAGGAACCCTGATGCACAATGTTGAAACTACTGGGCGGACTTTTCTTAAAGAAATCTCTAAGCACATATTCTGCCTGGGTTTTGCTTAGGTTATCGGTTTTGCCATCGAAACTCAGGTCAACCGTTTGGTGCAGATGCCTGGCCATTTCTTTGGAATTACCTGCTTTCATAATTTCCTTAATCTCATTTATCATCTCTTCCTGCGCAAATACCGGTTGGGCAATTGCCGAAAGCAGCAACAAAAGGATAATAAAATGGATACGTCCTCTTTTCATAAATCTAATTTGCGCCAAAACTATGCCAGTAATGCCATAGTCTGAGCCTAATTGCAAATACTAATGTAACATTAATTTGCCTGCTAATAAAAACTATACTCCCGGTTGTTTATACCATAAAAAGCATAAATGAAACTTATATTTGCAGCCTTATTAAAGCTATGAATAAACGTGTCTTATTAATAATTCTCGATGGCTGGGGCATTGCCCGCAACAAAGAGGTTTCTGCCATCGACAAAGCCCATACACCATTTGTTGATGGTCTATATCATCAATATGCCAATAGTAAGCTTGAGGCATCGGGGCTGGCAGTTGGCTTGCCAGATGGGCAAATGGGAAATTCAGAAGTAGGACATATGAACATTGGTGCGGGCAGGGTAGTATATCAGGATTTGGTTAGAATTAATAAATCCATTGAAGAACATGAGCTGGATAGTAATCCTATTTTGCTCGAAGCAATACAGTATGCCAAAAGCAATAAAAAGAAATTCCATTTGATAGGATTGGTTTCGGATGGGGGTGTGCATGCTCATGTCAATCACTTAAAAGGTATTTGCAACATATTAAAAGCAAATCACCTTGATAATTTTTATATACATGCCTTTACGGATGGAAGAGATACAGATCCCAAGAGTGGATATGCTTTTGTTGAAGAGATTGAAAATCATTTGAAAAAAACTGGTGGAAAGATAGCGAGTGTAATAGGTCGCTATTATGCCATGGACCGTGATAAAAGATGGGAGCGTGTTAAACTTGCTTATGATTTGTTGGTAAAGGGAATCGGTGAAAACGTTAGCAACGCAATGGAGGGAATTAAAAATGCTTATGCACAAGGTGTTACAGATGAATTCATCAAACCGATTTCGGTGCGGGATGAAAGAGGAAATCCTGTTGCTTGTATTGCTGATGGTGATGTGGTGCTGTGTTTTAATTTCAGAACTGATCGAGGAAGAGAAATAACCATGGCATTAAGTCAGCAGGATTTTCCCGAGCAAGAGATGAAGAAAATTCCGCTGCATTATATCACGCTTAGCACCTATGATGAAACATTTAAAAATGTAAAAGTCATTTACGAAAAAGATAATCTTAACAATACCATAGGAGAAGTAATTGCCAAAGCAGGGAAGAAACAAATTAGAATAGCAGAAACAGAAAAATATCCGCACGTTACTTTTTTCTTTTCTGGAGGAAGAGAAGAAGTTTTTGAAGGAGAGCAAAGAATTTTGTGCCC
>CAZVFM010000323.1:0-2938 GCA_964626095.1 uncultured Roseivirgaceae bacterium
ATTTTTTTATTTTATCAATTGCTGTTCCCTGGCAATCTTCAGCAACATCTGCACACTGTGTACATTAAATTTTTTGAACAAATTCTTTCGGTGGGTCTCAATGGTAAGCGGGCTTAGAAAAAGTTTTTCTGCTATCTCAGGGCCTTTTAAACCATCAGCCAACAAAAGTAAAATCTCTTTTTCTCTGCGCGTAAGCACTAGTGTCTTTCCCTGTTCAGACATTTGTCGGTAATTCTCCAACACCTTTTCATTGGCTTCTTCGCTTATATATATTTTGCCGGACATTACTTTTTCAATCGCTTTTAAAAGTTCGGAACGTTCCATGTTTTTAAGGAGATAGCCATTAGCTCCTCTTTGCAATAAGCCAGTGATAATACCCGCTTCATTAATTGATGTGAGCCCAATAACTTTTACATGAGAATAGGTCTCCTTTATCTTCACGCACAAATCCAGGCCATTCATATCTGGCAGGTTAATATCCAACAGAATTACGTCAGGCTCTTCATTAACCAAAAACGCTAAAGTCTCTTTCGCATTTTTGCATGCACCAATAATGTTAACAGATGATTCCTTCTGTAACATGGTTTTTATGCCGTCCTGCACAAGTGGATGGTCGTCTACGATTAAAATACTAACCATAAGCTTCATTAATTAAAAAATCCATCATTACCGTAGTGCCAACATCCTGCTGCGAATCGATAGTAAACTTACCATTCAAGTAAGCCACTCGACTTTGTATAGTTGCTATGCCCGCATGATTATTCTTTTCTGCTTCCTGGGTATTGAATCCCCTGCCGTTATCCTCCACAATCACACTCAATCGATTTTCTTCTCTGATAAACTGAATAATTGCTTCTGTTGCCTGTGCATGCTTGATGATATTATTCAGAAGTTCCTGCATGATGCGAAATAACATAATCTCGGTAGTGGTATTGAGTCGGCTATCCATACCATGTACTTCCATTTTAACGCTTAACAATTTTCCAGCGCTTATGTTGGCGCATAAATCTTTCATGGCATTAATCAATCCGAGTTTCATCAAGACCTCTGGCATCATGTTATGGGCAATGCGTCTTACTTCTTCGGCTGCAGTACCTACCATCTCATAACTTTTATTAAAAAGCTCTTGCTCTGCAAGTGCTGGCTGCTCTTCCTGTAGCGAACTAAAATACATCTTCATGGTGGAAAATAATCCGCCCAAACCATCATGTAAATCCTTGGCAATTCTGTTACGTTCAGCTTCTTGTCCGTTAATCATGGATTGCAAGGAAACTACCTGCTGTTGCTGTTCCAGTTGTTTTACCTTTTGTTCGTGTAATCGCTGCCTGTGCCTATAGTTGTTCTTCAATAACAAAATAATAACAAACAATACAACCAAGGCCACTAAAGCAATTGCGATATAGATATTGCGTCTTTGTATGGTAAAATCTTTTTCACGTTCTACTTCTGTTAGTCGCAGAATTTCATTTTCCTTTTGTCTGGTTTGATACAAGATTTCCAGGTTATTTATGGCACGCGAATTCTCAACATTTAAGATACTGTCCTGAAAACTTTTATGCAGTTGAAAAGATTGAATTGCTTTTTGGTAATCTTTCCTGTTTTCATGCAACTGAGATAAATACAAATAGGCCTGACTTAAATTACTAAAGTTGTTGCTTAATGAAGATTTTGAAATCGCCTTTTGCAGATAAATTGAGGCGGAGTCATTTTTATCATCAGCTAAAAAAGCAGCACCTAATTGGGTATAAAAATTTTCAACATTACTTAGTAAATCTTTTTCACTTGCATAAGCTATTGCCTTTTTGTAAAATAAAATAGCTGTATTGAAATCGCCCTCCATCATAGCCAAATTGCCAAGGCCCTCATAGCTGTGCATAGTTGGTTCATGACTGGGAGAGTCCATATCCAGGCTGATAATAGTATCATAGAGATGCCTGGCCTTATCAAATTCATTTTTGCTTAAAAAGTAATTCGCAATTCTTAATGCCGGAACTTTAATGTACCAGCTTACATCAGCCTTACTGGCCTTTTCATAAGCTTTTTGAAAATATTCAAAGGCCTGTTCACTTTGCCCCAGTTTCTCCAAAACATCTCCTGCCATATGGTAGCCAAATACTGCCTGCATATTAAAGCGAGGATCATTACTTTTCTCAAAACCTGTTATAGATAGTAATGCAAAATGTAAGGAAGAAGGATAATCGCCTAATTGAAAATAAAGCTTGCTGTAAGTTTCATGAATAAGCGGATAGAAAGTTTCGTTTCTTTGATCTAATGCTATTTGTAAATAGTAGAAAGAAGAATCGAATTGCTGCATTTTAAGATGAACATTTGCTAAAAGATTATAAGCATCGGCCAGTAAAGTATTATACTGATTTTCTTTAGCGATCTCAGTAGATTTTTTCAGGTAGACATTGGCTTCTTGTAAATTGCGGCTGAACCAATAACGCCTGCCCTGCTCAAATAACCATTTGGCTTTTACCGTATCGGCAGAGGAACTTTTTATGATGGAATCCATCCTATTGACAGGATTCAATTGTGCGGACAAAGCAAAACCAGCAAACAGGCAGTAAAGCAAAAGCCCTGTTTGTTTAAGTTTTTTAAGGTTTGCCTCAATTCCGCTCATCGTCTGCTAATCTACCTGCTTTCAGGTAGTTTTTTAAATTAAAATTGATGGTTTTCAGGTATTGAGCGGAAATATGATAGGCCATACATTTAATTAATTAAATGTATACGCTATGAAAACGCTTATCTTATTATTAATCAGCCTACTGGCTTTTGATTCTATGGCCACTGTTCGCACGGTAAGTAACAACCCTGCCACAATTGCACAATTCAATACCATACAGGCCGCTATTGATGCCAGTGCCGACACAGACACGGTTTATGTGTATGGAAGCCCTAATACATACGCAGGCTTCACCATCTTAGACAAACGCAT
>CAZVFM010000324.1:0-2919 GCA_964626095.1 uncultured Roseivirgaceae bacterium
TGCGGCCACATGGTTTGGCAAGCCATAGAAGCCGAAGAAATATTAGCTGAAAAAGGAATTAGCGCAGAGGTAATTAATATCCATACCATTAAACCGCTTGATATTGAGGCAGTATTGGCTTCCGTACAAAAAACAGGTTGTGTAGTTACAGCAGAAGAACATCAGATCAATGGGGGCTTGGGTGACAGTGTAGCTCAAGTATTGTCACGACACCTTCCCACTCCCCAGGAATTCGTTGCTGTGAACGACAGCTTTGGGGAGAGTGGCAAACCGACAGAGTTGTTGAAGAAATACGGGCTCAGTCCTCAAGACATTGTTAATGCCGTTGAGAAAGTACTCAAGAGAAAGCAGCAACTAGCCTAACATTATCTCAACTCGTTTCATGGTATTGTTAGAGTCGTTGCCATTTTTGATATTACTCTGAATGGTATTGATAAGTTCATCAACTTTACTGCGTTCGTAGCCAAACTTTATTGCAAAGAGATTACACAGTTTCGTTTCCTCAGGATGTATTTCATCATCTACAATCATCATATGGACAAGATCGTATAGCTGGTTAAATCTTTCCTTTTTATCTGCGGGAATTTCAAAGGCAACCTCATGTGGTTTTTCTTTAATCGCGTTTAGTTGACTTTCAGAAATGTTATTTCTTTTGGCAATCTCTTTGAGGAGTTTATACTCAACGTCATCAAAGTTGCCATCCTTTGCAGCCATTTCTATCAAATTTTTCATGTGACTTTTGGCCGTACTTTTGCCTTGTTTAAAAAGGCTAAGAATATCATTGAATTTCATATAGGTTTAGATTAAAGCTTAGTATATACGATTGGAAATTACACAATTCCAAACTATTCACAAATTCAATGCTAGTAAATACTAGAAGCCATCTCAAAAATAGAAATACAGAAACCACGAAGAGTACAAAGGTCTTCACAAAAGGCTCAAGGTGCTCCAATTCAGTGGCCTTTTCATTGCAAACTTTGTGCATTCTTTGGGTTAAGCTTATTTTTGAGATGGCTTGCCCCTACTCAACAATCAAACGCTTAAGGTAAAATACCCTGGGGTCTACTGCTGGCATTGTAGTATTTTTTATGTTCAGCCCTTTTTCGTCAAGCATTACCCTTTCCATACCCTTGTCAGTTAATAGCTCAAATGGCAAAGTTCCCTGATAATTTAATAACTTAATCGTATAACTGTCATCAGAAATTTGCTTAATCCCAATATCAAGTTTATTGGTAGTTCTAAGATAGAAGTCGAACAATGGTTTTAGGTCTACACCGGACTCAGCGCTAAAGAGCTGTTCAACATCATCTGTTGTTACAAAATTGTGGTAGGTATAATGTTCGTCTGTCGCAAGTTTCTTTAGTATTGGATAAAATACATCATCGCCTAAAACAAATTTCAGGGTATGCATAAAGAATGCACCTTTACCATAAATGTCGGGATGGTAAGTATCGTCTGAATCAATTTCTTCACCTTGTACAATAGGTTTTAAATTTTGAGTTCTTCTGGCGGTTCCCTGCATACGCTTTATATATGCATCCTCTCCTTCCATTTCCAGAGTGTAAAGATGGTCTCCGAAACTACAAATACCTTCCTGTATCCACATATGTGCCCAGTCTTTGTTTGTTACCTTGTTGGCCCACCATTCATGACCAAACTCGTGATGCATTAGCCAATCGAAATCCTCTCCCCCTATTTTTGTGTACTTGAATTTATTTCCATAAGCATTCATGGTTTGGTGTTCCATTCCAAGATGTGGAGTTTCTACCAGACCAATCTTTTCTTTTACCCATGGATATTCTCCAAAATATTTTTCAAGCACGCGAGCGGAGCGCTCCATCATGACTAAAAGTTGGTCAGCTTTGTCAGCACTTTCTTCAAGTACATAAAAATCCATAGGTACTTTATTGCCTTCAATGGTTGTATATTCACGACTTACCTTAGAAAATTTACCTACATTAAATACTATGCAATAATTGCTAATAGTATAATTGGTACGCCAATGCCAGGTAGTAGTGGTTTTGCCTTGTGTAACTTTCTTAACCAATCCAGGTCCTGCAACAGTCAGGTTTTTAGGAACGGTGATGATTAATTCGGCACCTTCATTGGGTTCGTCACTTGGATGATCCTTACAAGGAAAATAAATTTTAGCTCCCTCACCCTGGCAAGTAATGGCTATCCAGGGATTGCCTTTAGCATCTTGCTCCCACTGAAATCCCCCAACCCAAGGTGCACGCTCAGCTACTGCAGGCTTCCCTCCATAGGCAACCTTAACTTTTAGCTTCCCTGCTGCGAAGGGCTTTGGCCCGGTGATATGAAGTAAATCTTGCTCAGTATGATTAAATTCATGAATCTTATTATTGACCCACACTTTTTCAACTTGAAGTCCATGCCACAAATCCAATAGAATAACAGGACTACTCTCCGAGAGAATCAAATCGATTTCTGTATGGCCATCAATTCGTTTTTCTTCCGGGTCAACATTTAATACAATTGAATAAAATCGTATGTCCATGATGGCTTGCTCTGGCTTTAACTTACCCCCCGACCGTAGGTTTTGTGAGAAAACTGTAAAAGTCGATATGCTGATCAAAAACAAATAGAATGCTCTCATATTTTTACTTTTTTGAAATTAAGTGAATTAAAAATCTAATTACAATAGGTATTTTATCCTAAATTAAATTCGAAAAATATTTTGGGTAAAAGGAAACCTTTATCGTAAATTTACGATTATAGCAACATGGGATTAAGTAAGACAGAAGCTTTTAGCAAGGAACAAAATGACGTGGCCGTATTGGCCAAGGCCTTGGGGCATCCCGCCCGAATTGCCATTTTGCAATTCCTGGCCAAACAACAAAGCTGTGTTTGTGGTGATATTGTGGAAGAGCTTCCGCTCTCGCAGTCAACTGTATCTCAACA
>CAZVFM010000325.1:0-2902 GCA_964626095.1 uncultured Roseivirgaceae bacterium
CTAAATCCCTTGGACCAATAGCAATTCTGACAGGAACACCCTTTAGTTCGTATTCAGCAAACTTCCAACCTGGTTTATGCGTATCGCGATTATCAAACTTAACGGTGATGCTTAACTTATTCAGGTTTGTTTTAATAGAGTTGGCCAACACAGTAATTTTTTCCAGTTCTTCATCTGTTTTAAAGATGGGAACAATAACCACTTGAATTGGTGCCAACTTTGGAGGCAACACCAAGCCATCATCATCAGAATGTGCCATAATTAATGCTCCCATTAAGCGAGTGCTAACTCCCCATGATGTGCCCCAAACATATTCCAGTTTACCATCCTTACCAGCAAATTGTACATCAAATGCCTTAGCAAAGTTTTGCCCCAGAAAGTGTGAAGTCCCGGCTTGCAAAGCTTTTCCATCTTGCATCATGGCTTCTATACAATAGGTATCAACAGCGCCTGGAAATTTCTCGCTCTCCGACTTAATACCCTTTATTACCGGCATGGCCATGAACTGTTCTGCAAAAGTTGCATAGACTCCCAATATTTGAAGCGTTTCGTCTACAGCCTCTTGCTTTGTTGCATGGGCGGTATGCCCTTCCTGCCATAAAAATTCAGCAGTTCTTAAAAACAGCCGTGTACGCATTTCCCAACGCACAACATTTGCCCATTGATTAATAAGCAAGGGTAAATCGCGGTAGGATTGTACCCACTTTTTATAAGTATTCCAGATAATGGTTTCTGAAGTAGGTCGAATGATCAGCTCTTCCTCCAGTTTCGCTTCTGGGTCTACAATGATGCCCGTTCCTGATTCGTCCGTTTTTAATCTATAGTGCGTAACCACAGCACATTCTTTAGCAAAACCTTCTACATGCGAGGCTTCTTTGCTTAGATATGATTTGGGCACAAATAATGGAAAGTATGCATTTACGTGACCGGTATCCTTAAACATCTTATCCAGTGCTTGTTGCATCTTCTCCCAAATACTGTAACCATAGGGTTTAATTACCATACAGCCTCGAACATCGGAATGCTCGGCCAAATCAGCCTTTTTCACTAATTCGTTATACCACGCTGAGTAATCTTCTGCCCTTGAAGGAATTTCCTTTCCCATCTCAAAAATTGAATTCTAATTGCCTAAAAATTGTTAGTTTTATAACTAAGCGGCAAATATAGGCTGGAAGAATAACTAAAAGCCCCATTTTGTCGTTAAAACTTAATGAAACCAAAATTTAGCGCCATGAAAACGAAAATTGCACTTTTGACGCTTTTAGGGATGATTTCCACAATGGGATTTTCTCAAAATGTGGAATATGATGATATGTATTTCAATAAGAAAGACAGGGAGAAGTTACGGGAAAATATGATGGTTTCTAACAAGTCAACCAAAGTAGACCGGGTAACAACATCTACATCTAAAAGTGAACAAATATCAAGATTTAATCCTACGGATAGCTATTCAGCAAGAAACGTGAATCCTGATTATGTTGATAATCAGACTTCTAAGAGAAATCCTGAATTTGCTGACGATGAATACTTGCCCGAAGAATACAGTGATGGCTACAGAAGCGCGCAAATGGCGAATGCCAATGCGGCAAATAACTGGTATACCCCTGGCTTTTATGGACCAAGGCATTCTGCATGGAATAGCCCCTATTTCGGCATGGGTGGTATGTACAATCCCTGGATGACACCCATGTGGGGAGCTCCTTCAAGCATGTGGTCTATGAATATGGGCTTTGGTTGGGGTAATTCCTGGAATAGAAATTCGATGATGTGGGGAAATCCTTGGATGATGGATCCATTTATGATGAACCCTTACAACGCATGGGCCTGGGATCCTTGGTATAACCCTCGTTGGGGAATGGGGGGAATGTACGGAATGAACAACAATTTTTGGGGTCGCCCTGGATTTGGTGGCATGTGGGGAAACAACTGGTGCCCGACCACCATCGTTGTTGTGGGAGATTCACACAATAGCCACATCGCCAGAACGCGCAGACCAAGTAGAGGCGGTTCATTCAATAGTGCTGAGTACTATAATGCTAATTTAAGAAGCAGAGACAGGAACAGTACCAATACGGTTGTAAACAACAATATGAGCCGTCAGGGAAATAGATACGATAATTCAACTGGTAATACTGTTAACCGTTTCGATGGAAGGCAGAATTCAAATACCAGAAGCAATATTAATACTTATCAAAGCAGAACTAGTTCAACAAACTCAGCTGTTGCTCCTTCAAGACAACGTGTACAGTCTTATTCACCTTCATCACAACCATCACAAAGCAGAAGTTACTCTCCATCATTTGGAAGTGGCACTCGATCAAGTGGCAGTAGCAACGTAGGTACCATCGGTGGTGCAAGTCGTTCAAGTGGCGGAAGTGTCGGTACTGTTGGTGGAGCCTCGCGTTCAAGCGGTGGTAGCAGCAGTGGCAGTAGTAGTGGCGGATCAAGATCTAGAGGAGGTAATTAATTACCTCCTTTTTTCTTCTTTCAATTAATCTATCATATATGAGAAACATTCTTCTAAGCTTAACGCTTATCAGCATTACTCTGTCTTCTCTAAAAACACAGGCACAAAGTTATGCCGAAAGCGCACTGCTACTGAGCAGAACCAAACCCGGAGGCACAGCACGTATTCTTGGCATGGGTGGAGCTCAAACTGCTTTAGGTGGAGATATCAGTGTTGCACTTGGCAATCCTGCCGGTTTAGGAATGTATAATCGTTCAGAGTTTTCTATAACTCCTTTCCTTAAAAATCATACTTACAATAATCAATTTCTTGGCAATAATTCTCAAGGCGATAAGGGGTTGATTTCTCTGGGATCACTTGGACTTGCATTTCACAATCCCTCAGCACAAAAAGGAGATTATGTTGGAGGCACATTTGCCGTTACTTTTACCCGAA